>CAZUKT010000147.1:0-1982 GCA_964620975.1 uncultured Rubrivivax sp.
GCCGACATGCTTTCGGCGTTGGCGCCGCTGGCACGCCTGGTGCCGGCCCTGGCCAACTGGGTGCCCAGTCAAGGCAGCGCGAGCGCCTCCGTGGCCGTAGACGGCCGCTGGCCCACGCTGCACACCGAGGGCACGGCCCGTGTCAACCAGCTCAAGGCCGGCACCCTGGCCCTGGCCAGCGCCAACGCCACCTGGCGCATGGACACGGGCGGCGACCGGGCCTTGTCACTGCAAGCTGAAGCCGCCGGGCTGCGCCTGGGCACCCAGGCCGCCGATCACTTGCGCGCCAGCCTGCAGGGCACGCTGGCCGAGCACAGCTTCAAGCTCAGTGGCGCGGTGCCGGTGGCGCCGCCGCCCGAGCTGGCCCAGGTGCTGGGTGTTGCGGCGGCCAAAGGCACGCTCGGCCAGCTGCAAGCCCGTGGCGCCTGGCTGGCCGACACCGCCGGTGGCGGGCGCTGGCGCGCCCAGGTCGAACGCGTGGTGGTGGGCGGCTGGGACGGCCGGCCCGAGCTCACCGCCCCCACCAACGGCTGGGCGGTGGCCAAGGACCTGCTGGCCGAACTTGAATTCGACGCCGACGGCCGCCTCGTGGCGCTGCGCGCCGACCCGGGCCGCCTGCAATTGACCGACGCCGTGGCCATGCGCTGGGACGAAGTCAAGATCGATCTGCGGGGCGACCAGCCCCGTGTGCAGATCAACGCCGACATCGAGCCCTTTGCCCTGGCCCCGCTGCTGGCCCGTGCGCAGCCGGCGATGGGTTGGCAAGGCGACTTGCGCCTGGGCGCGCGGGTGCAGATCACCGCGGCTGAAAAAGTCGACGCCGACCTGGTGTTTGAGCGCCGCGACGGCGACTTGCACATGGCCGGCCCCGAAGGCATGCAATTGCTGGGGTTGACGGATCTGCGGCTGGCCTTGTCGGTGCACGACGGCGTGTGGCTCTTCAACCCCTTGTTCAAGGGCCGCAGCCTGGGTGAAGTCACCGGCACGGCACGTGTGCGCACCACGCCGCAGGCCAGATGGCCCCAGCCCGACGCGCCGGTGGACGGCAGCCTGCAGGCCCAGGTGTCCGACATCGGCATCTGGGGCGCCTGGGTGCCCCCGGGCTGGCGGCTCAAAGGTGAACTGCGCACCACGGCCACCCTGTCGGGCCGCTTTGGCGAGCCCCAATACAGCGGCCAGGTCAATGGCACGGGCCTGGGTGTGCGCAACCTGCTGCAAGGTGTGAACGTGAGCGACGGCGACCTGGCCCTGCGGCTGGACGGCGACACCGCCACCGTGGAGCGATTCAAGCTCAAGGGCGGCGACGGCAGCATCACGGTCACCGGTGGTGCCGTCTTTGGCACCGAACCCACCGCCAAGCTGCAGTTCAAGGCCGAACGCTTCCGGGTCATCGGGCGTGTGGACCGCACCGTCATCGCCAGTGGCAACGCCGAACTCACGCTCAGCCGCGCCCAAGGCAAGCTCGACGGCAGCATCACGCTCGACGAAGGCCTGTTCGACAGCACCGGCAGCAGCGCGCCTTCACTTGACGACGACGTCACCGTGTCGGGGCCGGGCACGGTAGCGCCGAGCAGCCCACAAGACCCCGCCGCCGCCAAACCCCGGCGCAACTTTGTGCTGGGTCTGGACGTCGACATGGGCCGCCAGTTGCACATCAAGGGCCGCGGCCTGGACGCCGACCTGCGTGGCAAGGTGCGGCTTACCACGCCGGGCGGCCAGCTCGCCGTGCACGGCACCATCAACGCTGAAAACGGCACCTACGCCGCCTACGGCCAGAAGCTGGCCATCGAGCGCGGCATCGTGGCCTTCAGCGGCGCGGCCGACAACCCACGCCTGGACGTGCTGGCGCTGCGCCCCAACATTGACAACCGCGTGGGTGTGCTGATCACCGGCAACGCCCTCACGCCGCGTGTGCGCTTGTATTCAGAACCCGAGATGACCGACTCTGAAAAGCTCAGCTGGCTGCTGCTGGGCCGCGCGCC
>CAZUKT010000147.1:1992-9336 GCA_964620975.1 uncultured Rubrivivax sp.
AAACAGCTCAGCCGCCGCTGGTACCTGGGCTACGAACGCGGCGTCAATTCCACGGCCGGCACCTGGCAGCTCATCTACCGCATTGCGCAGCGCTTCACGCTGCGTGCGCAAAGCGGGGTGGAAAGCTCGCTGGACGTGATCTGGGTGCTGCGCGCGCAAGAGTCGCCGGCCGATGCGGGCATGAGAAAATCACAAGTTGTCCCGCCTTAGCAGCAAGCCGCTGCTGAAGCTGCTCGCCGTAGTTCAATGGATAGAACGGGCGCCTCCTAAGCGCCAGATACAGGTTCGATTCCTGTCGGCGGGACCATGTATGCACTCGCTGGAATCGGCATTTTGCTGCTTTCAGTGCTGTGTCCGGTGTGCCCGAATCAAGCCTGTGGCGCCCGCAGCGCCCGGCTCAGCAGGATCACCGGCAGCAGCCCCACCGCCACGATGGCCAGTGACGGCAGCGCGGCTTCGGCCAGCCGTTCGTCACGTGCAAAGTTGTAGGCCACCACGGCCAGGGTGTCGCTGCCAAAAGGGCGCAGCACCAGCGTGGCGGGCAGTTCCTTCATCACGTCCACAAACACCAGCAGCGCGGCGTCCAGCGCCGAGCGCTTGAGCAGCGGCAGGTGCAATTCCACAAAGATTCGCCTCGGGCCGCCACCCAGCATGCGTGCGGTTTCGTCTATGGAGGCCGGCACACGGGCATAACCGGCCTCCACGGTCTGCAAAGCCACGGCTGAAAACCGCACCAGGTAGGCGTACATCAGCCCCAGCACGGTTCCGGTGGCCAGCGCTGCAGCGCCGGCTTGCGGCCAGCGCTCTTGCAGCCAGCCCACGGGCAACAAGATGCCCACCGCAATCACCGCCCCGGGCACGGCGTAGCCGAGCGAAAGCACGCGTGCGGCGGGCTGCAGCAGGCCCCTGCGTGCGCCACCCTGGCGCAGTGCAAAGCCCAGCGCCAACGCCAGCAGCGTGGCCAAGACCGCCGCACCCGCCGCGAGTTGAAAGCTCGACCAGGCCCAGCCGGCAAAACGCGCCAGCGGCAAACCCAGGCCCGAACCCTGAGCTGAAACCTGCGCCTCTTGCCAAAGCATCTGCGCCAGCCAGGCCACCGGCGCCACAAACCCCAGCAGCACCGGCAGCCCGCACAGCAGCCACAGCGGCAGCGCCGCCCAGCCGCGCAAGGCCAGCGGCCGCGCCTCGGACCCGCCCGCCGCGCTGCGGCTGGTGGCGTAGCGCATGCGGCGTTGCGCGCTGCGTTCGGCCATCAGCAACCCGGCCACCACCACCAGCAGCACCGCAGCCAGTTGCGCGGCGGCAATGCGGTCGTTCATGACCAGCCAGGCCTTGTAGATGCCGGTGCTGAAGGTGGACAGGCCAAAGTACGAGCCCACGCCGTAGTCGGCCAGGGTTTCCATCAGCGCCAGAGCGGTGCCGGCGGCGATGGCCGGGCGCGCCATGGGCAGTGCCACCTCCAGCACGCGGCGGCGCATGGGCGCGCCCAGCAAGCGTGCAGCTTCCATCAGGCGCACGGCGCGTTCACCGAGCGCAGCGCGCGCCAGCAGGTAGACGTAGGGGTACAGGCACAACACAAACAGCAACACCGCGCCGCCCAGGCTGCGCACGTCGGGCCACAGCGCGCCGCGTTGGCCCAGCAAGCTGCGCAGGCCGCTTTGCAGCGCGCCGCTGAACTGCAGCGCGTCGGTCCAGGCGTAGGCCAGCACGTAGCCGGGCATGGCCAACGGCAGCAGCAGCGCCCATTCAAAGTGGCGCCGGCCCGGAAACTCAAACAGCGTCACCGCTGCCGCCGTGGCCGAGCCCAGCAGCATCACGCCCAAGGCAACTCCACCCGCCAGCAGGGCCGATTCCCAGGCGTAGTCGGGCAGCACGGTGTGCCACTGGTGGCGCAACACGGCCATGGCGGCGTCGTCCAGCGTCAGCCAGGCGCCCAGCACACCCAGCACGGGCAGCGCCAGCAGCAGGCACAGCGTGGTCAGCAGTGTCCGCATGCCCAGCCGTCGGTGTAAATGCGAACCATGCTCATTCACGCATTATCATCGAGCCATGTTCCTGAGCATCGAATCCGTGGCCGTGCGCTACACCCGCGCTGCCGCCGGGCGGGCGGCCGTGCAGGGCGTGTCGCTGGGTTTGCGGCCGGGGCAGATCGGTGTGCTGATCGGCCCTTCAGGCTGCGGCAAGACATCCCTGCTGCGCGCCGTGGCCGGGCTGGAGCGTTGTGCGGCCGGCCGCGTCAGCATTGCCGGCCAGACGCTGTCAGACACCGCGTCGGGCATTCACCTGGCGCCCGAACAGCGGCAGATCGGCATGGTGTTCCAGGACTACGCGCTTTTTCCGCACCTGAGCGTGGCCGCCAACGTGGCCTTTGGCATTGCCGCACTCGGCCGGCAGGAACGCGCTGCGCGCGTGCAACAGATGCTCGATCTGGTGGGCCTGGCGCACGCCGCCCAGCGCGCCCCGCACCAGCTCAGCGGCGGCCAGCAGCAGCGTGTGGCGCTGGCCCGTGCGCTGGCACCCAAGCCGCGCCTGTTGCTGCTGGACGAGCCCTTTTCCAGCCTTGACGTGGACTTGCGCGAGCGCCTGGCGCAAGAGGTGCGCCAGATCCTGAAGGACAGCGGCACCACGGCGCTGCTGGTCACCCACGACCAGCTGGAGGCATTTGCCGTGGGCGACGTCATCGGCGTCATGAACAAGGGCCACCTGGAGCAGTGGGACGACGCCTACACGCTCTACCACCGGCCGGCCAGCCGCTTTGTGGCGCAGTTCATCGGCCACGGCGTGTTTGCGCCAGCACAAATCGTGGCCTGCGCGCACGGCCCGTGTGTGCACACGCCCGTGGGTGAGCTCGACGACGTGGCCGGCTGCCCGCTGCCCACTGCTTTTGAAGACGGCCACTGCGACGTGTTGCTGCGGGCCGATGACATCGTGCACGACGACAGCAGCCCGGTGCGTGCGCTGATCGAGCGCAAGGCCTTTCGCGGCTCTGAATTCCTGCTGACACTGCGCCTGGCCACGGGTGAACGCGTGATGGCCCACGTGCCTTCGCACCACGACCACGTGGTGGGCGAATGGATAGGCATTCGCGCCCAGGTGGACCATGTGGTGACCTTCCCGCGCGACACGCCCGCCCCCACTTCAGCCGTGCTGCCCACGGCAGCCTGAGCAAAGACACACGTTCGCGGGTGCAACTTTCCCGCTGCGCCCGGCTCTGAGCCAGGGCCGCAACCTATACTGGACGGCACGTGCGTTCCCGCTGGAAAGGCCCTTGAACATGGGTTCCAAACTTAAAGTCGTCGGCATCTTGGCCGTCGGTGCATTGGCCGGTGCGCTCACCACCTTGCAGCTCAGCGCCGTGGCGCGCAATGCGCTGGCACCGCTGCCACTTGAAGAAGTGCAGCAGCTCGCCGCCGTCTTTGACCGCGTCAAGGCCGAATACGTGGAGCCGGTGGACGAAAAAAAGCTCATCAACGACGCCATCGCCGGCATGGTGGCCGGCCTGGACCCGCATTCGCAGTACTTTGACAAAAAGTCCTTCCGCGACTTCCGCGAAAGCACGGGCGGCAAGTTTGTGGGCATCGGCATTGAAATGGGCATGGAAGACGGCCTGGTGAAGGTGGTGTCGCCGATTGAAGGCTCCCCTGCCTTTCGGGCTGGCATCAAGTCCGGTGACTTCATCACCCGCATCGACGACACGCCGGTCAAGGGCCTCACGTCTGACCAGGCGGTGAAAAAGATGCGTGGTGAGCCGGCCACCAAGGTCGTGCTCACCGTGTTCCGCAAGTCCGAGAGCCGCACCTTCCCGGTCACGCTCATCCGCGAAGAAATCCGCATGCAGAGTGTGCGCGCCAAGATGGTGGAGCCGGGTTACGGCTGGCTGCGTGTCAGCCAGTTCCAGGACCGCACGGTGGACGACTTCGTGCGCAAGATCGAAGACCTCTACAAACAAGATCCCGGCCTCAAGGGCCTGGTGCTCGACCTGCGCAACGACCCGGGTGGTTTGCTGGACGGCGCCGTGGCGCTGTCGGCCGCTTTCTTGCCGCAGGACGTGGTGGTGGTCACCACCAACGGCCAACTGGCCGAGTCCCGCGCCACGTTCCGCGCCAACGCCGAGTTCTACGCCCGCCGCGGTGGGCCCGACCCGCTGCGCCGCCTGCCCGCCGGTGTGAAGAACATTCCGCTGGTGGTGCTGGTGAACGAAGGCTCGGCATCGGCCAGCGAGATCGTGGCCGGCGCGCTGCAAGACCACAAACGCGCCACCATCATGGGCGCGCAGACCTTTGGCAAGGGCTCGGTTCAAACCGTGCGCCCGCTGCCGTCTGACACGGCGCTGAAGATCACCACGGCACGTTATTTCACGCCCAGCGGCCGCAGCATCCAGGCCAAGGGCATCGTGCCCGATGTGTGGCTGGACGAAACCGCCGAAGGCAACGTCTTTGCCGCTTTGCGCATGCGCGAGGCCGACCTTGACCGCCACCTGCAAGGCGCCGACGAGAAAAAAGACGCCGAGCGCGAAAAGGCCCGAGAAGAAGCGCGCAAGAAGCTCGAAGACCAGGTCGCCAAGAGCAAGGAACCCGTCAAGCCGCTGCCTGAATTTGGCACCGCTGAAGACTTTCCGCTGCAACAGGCGCTGAACAAGCTGCGTGGCCTGCCCGTGATGGCCAGCAAGACAGCAGGCGCCGAGCAACGCGCCGAAGCCCCGGCCGCAGCCGCCACGCCGGCCAAGTAAACGCAGCGCGGCGCCCCAACCAAGCCCGCCGCACTGGCGGGCTTTTCTTTTGCAGCAGTGCACGATGAACGACGAACAACTCCTGCGCTACGCCCGCCACGTGATGCTCGACGAGATCGGCATCGAAGGCCAGCAGCGCCTGCTTGCCGCGCATGCGCTGGTCATTGGCGCCGGCGGCCTGGGCTCGCCAGTGGCGCTGTACCTGGGCACGGCCGGCGTGGGCCGCATCACGGTGGTGGACCACGACACGGTGGACCTGAGCAACCTGCAGCGCCAGATCGCGCACAACCAGTCGCGCATCGGCCTGCCCAAGGCCGAGTCGGTGCGCTTGAGCGTGGCCGGCATCAACCCCGACGTGGACCTGCGCGCCGTGGTGCAGCGGGCCGACGCCGCGCTGCTGGACCAACTGGTGCCGCAGGCCAACGTGGTGGTGGACTGCTGCGACAACTTCTTGACGCGCCACGCCATCAACGCGGCCTGCGTCAAACACGGCGTGCCGCTGGTCAGCGGTGCGGCCATAGGCTGGGACGCGCAAATCTCGGTCTACGACACGCGCCAGGCCGATGCTCCCTGCTACGCCTGCATCTTTCCGCCCGACGCGGCCTATGAAGACGTGGCCTGCGCCACCATGGGCGTGTTTGCGCCACTGGTGGGCATTGTGGGCAGCGTGCAGGCGGCTGAGGCACTAAAGCTGCTGGCCGCCACCGGCCAACCCCTGACCGGCCAGTTGCTGATGCTGGACGCACGCTGCATGGCCTGGGACCGCATCACGCTGCAGCGCCAGCCGCACTGTGCGGTGTGTGGCAGCCGCCATGCGGCTTGAATATGCCCGCGCCGCGGCCACGCCCGGCGGTGCCACACATCCACGCTAAGCTGCGCGCATGACACCCATCAGCCCCGACCTGACCGCCCGCAACTTCCCCAGTGCCGAAGAGGCCGCAGCCCAGGAAGGCCGGCCGTCGCTTTACGGCGGGCCCGAAAGCGCCTACCGCCTGGCCTTTACCGACAGTGAATTCCTGCTGCGCGACGAATTGCGCCCGGTGCGCATGCAGCTCGAACTGCTCAAGCCCGAGCTGGTGCAGCAAGAGCAAGGCATCGAGTCCACCATCGTCATTTTTGGCAGCGCACGCATCAAGCCACCAGAGGCCGCTGCACAGGCGCTGGCCGCAGCACAGGCCGGCGGTGACCCTGTTGCCATCCGCCGCGCGCAAAACGCGGTGGCCATGAGCCACTACTACGACGAAGCGCGGCGCTTTTCAGCCCTGGCCACCCAACGGAGCCGCCAGCTCGACACGCCGCTTTATGTGGTCACGGGCGGTGGCCCCGGCATCATGGAGGCCGGCAACCGGGGTGCCTTTGACGTGGGCGGCAAGAGCATCGGCTTGAACATCGTGCTGCCGCACGAGCAGGCGCCCAACGACTACATCACGCCTGAGTTGTGCTTCCAGTTCCACTACTTTGCAGTGCGCAAGATGCACTTCCTGATGCGCAGCATTGCACTGGTGTGTTTCCCGGGCGGCTTTGGCACGCTGGACGAGCTGTTCGAGACCATCACGCTGGTGCAAACGGGCAAGAGCCGCCAGCGGCCCATCTTGCTGTTTGGGCGTGCCTTCTGGGAAAAGCTCATCAACTTTGACCACCTCGTGGACACCGGCATGATCAACGCCGCCGACCTGCAGCTCTTCCGTTTTGTGGAAACCGCCGAAGAAGCCTGGGAGGTGCTGGCCACGCACTACGGTTTTGATGCGCCCCCCACGCAGACCGGCGAATTCGCCGTGGACATTTAAGGCAGGCGGGCTGCATGAACCACCAGATCAGCCTCATCGGCGCGCCCACCGACATTGGCGCCGGCGCACGCGGCGCCAGCATGGGGCCTGAAGCCCTGCGTGTGGCGGGCATCCAGGCCACGCTTGAAAGCCACGGCCTGCAAGTCACAGACTGCGGCAACCTCACCGGCCCGGCCAACCCCTGGCTGCCGCCGGTAGACGGCTACCGCCACCTGGCCGAGGTGGTGGCCTGGAACGAAGCCGTGCACCACGCGATGTTCACTGAACTGCAGTTGGGCCGCCTGCCCATCTTGCTGGGCGGTGACCACTGCCTGGGCATAGGCAGCATCAGCGCCGTGGCGCGCCACTGCCGCGAAAACGGCAAGAAACTGCGTGTGTTGTGGCTGGACGCCCACGCCGACTTCAACACCAGCGTGCTCACACCCAGCGGCAACATCCACGGCATGTCGCTTGCCTGCCTGTGCGGGCACGGGCCGTAGGCGCTGGTGCAGATCGGCGGCACCGTGCCTGCGCTCAACCCCAAGAGCGTGCGCCAGATCGGTATCCGCAGCGTGGACCCGGGCGAAAAACGCCTGGTGCACGAGGTGGGCCTGGAAGTCTTTGACATGCGCTACATCGACGAAATGGGCATGCGCCACACCATGGAACTGGCCCTGGCCACGCTGGACGCCAACACGCACCTGCACGTCAGCTTTGACGTCGACTTTCTCGACCCCGCCATTGCGCCCGGCGTGGGCACCACCGTGCCGGGCGGCCCCACCTACCGCGAAGCGCAGCTGTGCATGGAGATGATCGCCGACACCGGCCGCCTGGCCAGCCTGGACGTGA
>CAZUKT010000148.1:0-3019 GCA_964620975.1 uncultured Rubrivivax sp.
CTACTTCGAGCAGCTCAGCGGCTACACGCTGGCCGAGGTGGCTGGCAAGTCCTGTGTGGAGACCTTCTTGCCGCCGGACGAGCAAATGCGCATCCGCTCGCTGTTCGAGCCGGCGGCCAAGGACCTGGACGCGGTGGGCAACGTCAATGCCGTCGTGACGCGCCAGGGCACACACCGTGCCATCGAGTGGTACGACAAGCCGCTCATCGACGCAGACGGCAAAGCGCTGGGCCTGCTGGCCGTGGGCCTGGACATCACCGACAGGCGGGCCACTGAAGCCGAACTGGCCCGGCACCGGCTCCATCTGGAGTCACTCGTGCAAGAGCGCACGGCGGCACTGTCCATTGCCAAGTCCGTGGCCGAGACCGCCAGCCGGGCCAAGAGCACCTTCCTGGCCAACATGTCGCACGAACTGCGCACGCCGATGAACGCCATCATGGGCATGACCGACCTGGTCATGCGCCAGTCGGACGACGCCAAGGTCAAAGAGCGGCTGGGCAAGGTGATCCAGTCTTCACGGCACCTGCTTGGTGTCATCAACGACATCCTCGACATCTCCAAGATCGAGGCCGAACGACTGACGCTGGAGAAGGTGCCGCTGAATGTGGGCACGGTGCTCACGCGCCTCGTTCAGATGGTCAGCCACAGGGCCGAAGAAAAACAGCTGGCCTTGCGCGTCGACCTGGCCCGTGACGCGGCCGGGCTGCCCCTGCTGGGTGACCCCCTGCGCCTGGGGCAGGTCCTGCTCAACCTGGTCGGCAACGCCATCAAGTTCACGGCGCGGGGTTCGATCACCGTGCGCGTGCAATTGATCGAACAAACCCCCACCGAAGCACTGCTGCGCTGGGAAGTGGCCGATACCGGCATCGGGATCGCACCCGAGCAACAACTGGGCCTGTTCACCGCTTTCGAGCAGGGCGACGGCTCGATGACCCGCCGGTACGGCGGTACCGGCCTGGGCCTGGCCATCAGCAAGCGGCTGGTGCAGATGATGGGCGGCGAGATCGGGGTCGACAGCAGGCCCGAAAGTGGCAGCACCTTCTGGTTCACCGTGCGGCTGGCCAAGGCCGCTTATGGCAGCGGCGTCGAGCCGCCCCAGCAGCCCATGGGCGGGGATGCGGCCCTGGACCGTTTGCGTGCCCGGCACGCCGGCACGGCCGTGCTGCTGGCCGAGGACGAGCCGATCAATCAAGAGGTGTCGCGGGGCCTGCTCGAGGCCGCTGGCCTTGCGGTGGACCTGGCCGAAGACGGCGCCGTGGCCGTGGACATGGCGCGGCGCAAGCCCTACGCCCTGATCCTGATGGACATGCAGATGCCCAGGCTCAATGGCGTAGACGCCACACGCGCCATTCGGGCCCTGGCGGGCTACGCGCAGACCCCAATCCTGGCCATGACCGCCAATGCCTTCGACGACGACCGCCTGATCTGCATCGAAGCCGGCATGAACGAACACATCAGCAAGCCGGTCGACCCAGGGCTGATGTACGCGAGCTTGCTGAAGTGGCTGTCGGCGCCAGGCGGCCAAGCGGCTGAAAACACCGGCCGGTGATCGATGGTCCAATGGGTTGATGGCGCCTGCGGGCGCGTCTTGAACGCCGTCTGCCTGTGAACACTGCTGCTGCTACCACCGCCACCGCCCGTGCTGCCGCATCTGCGCAGGCACACGAATGGCGCCTGCCGGTGGACGGCATGAGTTGCGCGTCGTGCGTGGCGCGGGTTGAAAAGGCGGCGCGCGCCGTGCCGGGTGTGGCGCAGGCCAGCGTCAACCTGGCCACCGAAACACTGTCGTTTGCACCCGCTGCGGGCTTTGACCCTGAAGCGCTGGGCCAGGCGCTGGTGCGCGCCGGCTACTCGGTGCCCACACGCACGGTGCAATTGCCCATCAGCGACATGACTTGCGCGTCTTGCGTGGCGCGCGTGGAAAAGGCCTTGCGCAAGGTGCCGGGTGTGCTGTCCGTGAGCGTGAACCTGGCCACCGAAACGGCCAGCGTCACGCTGGCGGGCCGGGTTACCGGTTCGGATGCAGTTGCAGACGCAGATGCTGCCGCTGCCGCTGCTGCCGCGCCGCTGGTGGGCGCCGTGCGCAAGGCAGGTTATGGCGTTGCGGCGCCGCTGGCGCAGGGCCAGGCGGCTGCGGCGCCCTGGCTCACCGACGGCCGCCGTGTGCTGCTGGCCGCAATGTTTTCGGCCCCGCTGGCCTTGCCCATGCTGGCCATGCTGTGGGGCACGCACTGGATGCTGCCCGGCGTGTGGCAACTGGCGTTGGCCGCCCCGGTGCAGTTTTGGCTGGGTGCGCGTTTTTACAAGGCCGGCTACAGCGCCGTGCGCGCTGGCGCCGGCAACATGGATTTGCTGGTGGCGCTGGGCACCACGGCAGCCTTCGGCCTGAGCCTGTTCAAGCTGTGGCAAAGCGGCGGCGCGGGCATGCCCGACCTGTACTTTGAAGGCTCGGCCGTGGTCATCACGCTGGTGCTCACCGGCAAATGGCTGGAAGCACGTGCGCGGCGTCAAACCACGCAGGCCATACGCGCCCTGAACGCACTGCGCCCCGACACCGCGCGTGTGCGCCGCAACGGCGTGGATGCCGACGTGCCACTGGCCGACGTGTTGCCTGGCGACACGGTGGTGGTGCGCCCCGGTGAACGGGTGCCGGTGGACGGCGTGGTGCAAGAAGGCCGCAGCGATGTGGACGAATCGCTCATCACCGGCGAAAGCCTGCCCGTGCCTCGGGGCGTGGGCGACGCCGTGACCGGTGGCGCTGTCAATGGCGACGGCCTGCTGCTGCTGCGCACCACGGCCGTGGGGGCCGAAAGCACGCTGGCGCGCATCGTGCGGCTGGTGGAATCGGCGCAGGCCAAGAAGGCGCCCATACAGCGCCTGGTGGACCGCGTGAGCGAAGTCTTTGTGCCCGTGGTGCTGGGTGTGGCGCTGATCACGCTGCTGGGTTGGGGCCTGGGGGTGGGCGACCGGCCGGCGGCGGCGCTCAACGCCGTGTCGGTGCTGGTCCTTGCCTGCCCTC
>CAZUKT010000148.1:3029-9327 GCA_964620975.1 uncultured Rubrivivax sp.
AGCTGGCCCACGCCGTGCGCGTGGTGGCCTGGGACAAAACCGGCACGCTCACGGTGGGCCAGCCCCGCCTGGTGCAGATCGAGCTTGCTGCGGGCGGCAACCGCGCCACCGTGCTGGCCGCCGCCGCCGCGCTGCAAAGCGGCAGCACGCACCCGCTGGCGCGCGCCGTGTTGTCGGTGGCCCTGGCCGAAACGGTGGCCGTGCCGCCCGTGCAGTCGCCCCGCGCCGAACCGGGCCGGGGCGTGGTGGGTGATGTGGCCGGCATCGAGCACCGCCTGGGCAGCCAGCGCTGGATGCAGGAAAGTGGTGCCGACCTGGCGCCCTGGGCGGCGCGTGCGGCGGCCTTGCAGGCGCAGGGCCACACCGTGTCGGCCCTGGCGGCGATGGTGGACACGCCCACCGGCCGCGTGCCGCAGGTGCTGGGCCTGCTGGCCTTTGCCGACACCGCCAAACCCGGCGCTGCCGCCGCCGTGCAGCGGCTGGCCGCCATGGGTGTGCGCTCGGTGCTGGTGTCGGGCGACAACGCCGGCAGCGTGGCTGCCGTGGCGGCGGCGGTGGGCATTGCCGAGATGCGCGCCGAGGTGCTGCCGGCCGACAAGGCGCGCTTCGTGGCCGAACTGAAAGCCGAGCTCAAGGCAGGTCTGCCGGGTCGCCACGCTCGCGTGGCCATGGTGGGCGACGGCATCAACGACGCACCCGCGCTGGCCGCCGCTGACGTGGGCATGGCCATCGTGCACATGGACGGCACCGGCACCGACGTGGCCATGCACGCCGCCGGCATCACGCTCATGCGCGGCGACCCGGGCGGCGTGGCCGACGCCATAGAAATCAGCCGCCGCACCACCACCAAGATCCTGCAAAACCTGTTCTGGGCCCTGGTCTTCCATGCAATGCCGTGGGCATCCCTTTGGCCGCCTTGGGTTTGCTGAGCCCGGTGATTGCCGGCGCGGCCATGGCCCTGAGCAGCGTCACCGTGGTCAGCAACGCCTTGCTGCTGCGGCGCTGGCGCTGAACGCGGTTTGATGAAAACGACTTGGCATACAATAGTCAGGTCAATTTCATCAAAGGCAGCCGCCATGGGCAAGTCAGCGTCGCAGCCCGCACTCATCGGTGCAGCGCTGTCGTTCCAAGCGTGCAAGCCGGGCTTGGCCGCTGCGCACGGCCAGGCCGGGCAGGCGCAGGGCAAATCCAGCCATGCCTACCTGGTGCAGGTGCACAGCGACGCCATGTCGCAAGTGCTGGAAGCGGTGATGCCCATGCTGGACCGCGTGCTCGCGCACAAGACGTCTGAAGTGCGCGAACAAAAACTCGAAGAACTGGTGGACTTCATCACCGGCCAGATGGTGGTGCCCAGCCCGCTTGACCGCCAGATGGCGCAGCGCGTGGCGGCGCGACACGCCCGTGTCCTGAACGAATTTGGCTTCGTCACCGCAGCGCAATTGGCCGATGCCAACCAGTCGCGTGCCGTCAACCGCAACGCGCTGGCCGACAACTGGAAAAAGCGCCGCCAGGTGTTTGGCGTGCGCCACCGCGACGCATCAGGCCGGCCGCAAGAAGTCTTTCCGCTGTTCCAGTTTGACGACCACAAGCCCATCAAGGCCGTGCAAGCCGTGCTTGAAGCCTTTGGCGACCGCAAGGCGCCGTGGAAGCTTGCGCTGTGGTTTACCTCAAACAACGGCTGGTTGCCGGGGCAGGCCCGGCCGGTGGATCTGCTGGAGTCGGCCGCCAGCGCCGTTGCGCAGGCGGCCGCCCATGACGCGGCCGGGAGCGCCGTTTGACTTGTCGGGCACCGGGGCCCGCGCTCAACGCGCTGATCGAAGCCTGGCCCGCCGGCCGGGTGATCCACGTGCTGCACGACGCGGCCTACGAACCGCAGAGCTTCAATCCCGGCATCGACGCCGCCGGCACGCTGCGAAACCCGACACGCTTTGCGCCCGTACGCAGCAGCAAAGGCCAGCTTGTGCCTTACCTGTACGGCGGCTCGTCGCTTGACTGCGCGATCTTCGAGACCGTCTTCCACAACGTGCCCATTGACGCCGCCGACAAGTTTGTGGATCTGGACGATTTTGCGAACCGTGCACACGGTCAGGTCGTGCCGCAACGTGAGCTGCAACTCGTCAATCTCACCACCGACGGCCTGCACCGCCTGAAGCTGCCCAAGGCCGAGCTGATCACGAATGCGGCCAGCGACTACCTGGCCACGGCGCGCTGGGCAGAAGCGCTGCACTGCCAGTTTGCGCAGGTGGACGGCCTGCTGTGGATGTCGCGGCAACGGGACCGCGACGAAGCCGTGATGTTGTTCGGCGACCGCGCCGGCCACGCCCTGGCGGGCACGCGCCTGGGCACGGCACTGCGTGGCAACGACGTGCTGCGCCAGGCTATTCTGGCGCTGGCCTTGCGCGTGGGCATAGACGCGTTCTGAAGCGCTGGCGTGGGGTTGGCCGGGGTTGGTCTGGGTAGGTCTGGGTTGATCTGGGTTGATCTGGGTTGACGCCACGCGGCCAACGCGGCCGCGCACGCCGTGCGTCAGCGCCGCCGCCGCGCCGGTGCCATGCCCTTGGCAATGCGCCGTGCCAGCGCCAAGAAGCGGTCGGCCACCGCGCTGTGCGTGTCACTGCGATAGACCAGTGTGATCGGCGCTTCAATCGCCGGCTCGCGCGGCAGCGCCCAATACACCACCGAGTGCGCGTGTGTGCCCTGCATCGATGCGGGCACGATGGACACCCCGGTGCCCGAGGCCACCAGGTTGATGTTGGACATCATGCGTTCGACTTCGGCCACCACACGCACCGGCACGCCGCGTTGTGCCAGCAGCGCCAGCAGGTTGGCGTACAGGCCCGGTGCGCCCGGGCGGCGCACCAGGATCAGCGGCTGGTCGCGCAGCGCTTCCAGCGGCACGGTCTGGTGGGGGCGGTAGCGGCGGGCCAGCGCGTGGTCTACCGGCAGCGCCAGCACGGCGGGTTCGGTCAGCAGCTTCTCAAACACCAGGCCTTCGGGCTGCGCCACCGGCACGCGCAAGAAGCCAAAGTGCAACCCGTGCGCGGCCACCGCTTCTGTCAGCTCGGCGGCGTTGTTTTCCCGGATCTGCAGGTCGATCTCGGGGTATTCACTGCGGCACGCGCGCAACATGCCTGGTGTGTAGGCATGCGCCGCCGCTGAACTGGTAAAGCCCACCGCCAGTGCGCCACGCTGCCCCAGGGCCATGCGCTGCATGCGCTGTGTCAGCAGGTCCAGGCTTTCAACCAGGCGCCGGGCTTCGGGCAGCAGGTCGCGCCCGGCGTCGGTCAGCGTCACGCCCTTGGGGTGGCGTGCAAACAGCGGCAGCCCCAGTTGCGCTTCAAGCGCCTTGATCTGCTGGCTCAGCGGCGGCTGCTGCAGCCCCAGTTGGGCGGCTGCACGGGTGATGTGCCCGGCGTCGGCCACGGCCAGAAAGTAGCGCAAACGGCGAATGTCCATATGCCGATCGTATGCAGATTGCCGCCGCAGGGTATTTGATCTTATGCAGCCGCCGGCCTATGGTGCCGGCCCACCCCGCCTACCGAGACAAGCCATGAAGCGAATCCCCCTGTTGTTGGCCGCGCTGGCCTTGCACGCTGCGGCGTCGGCCACTGCCGCTGCCTCTGCGACACCCACCTCGGTGCTCTTTGTGGGCAACAGCTACAGCTTCGGCCGTGTGGACCCGGTCATGAGCTACAACGCCGCCAACGTGCGTGACCTCACCGCCGCCATGTGGGCCAACAACCCGGCCGGCAGCAACGCCTTCGAGCCCCACCCCTGGGGCGGCGTGGCGGGCATCTTCAAGCAGTTCACGGTGCAGGCCGGGCTGGACGTCGCCGTGGCCCTTTCGGCGCGCAATGCCGCGTCACTGCGTGGGCACTTTCTAAACACCAACAGCGCCGGCTGGGACTTGCGCGGCAACCTGGCGCTGCAGACCTGGGACCAGGTCGTGCTGCAAGAACAAAGCGACGAGCCGCTGACCAGGCGCGTGGGCCTCAGTTCCAACCCCGACTGGTTCAAGAACTACGTCAACAAGCTCGAAGACTTTGTGCACACCGGCAGCGCGCACAGCTACCAGGAGCGCGACTTCTTTCCTGGGGCCAGCGCAGCCGAGCGCACCGCCGCCTGCCGCGCCGCCACGGGCGCTTCGGCCACCACCTGCAATACGGTGCGCGACGTGCCGGCCAACAGCTTTGCCAGCGCCAGCACCGACGTCTTCCTGTACCAGACCTGGGCCCGGCCCAACCTGGTGGCCGGTGCCTTTGTCACCAGCACCGACGCCAATACCGGCGTGGTGACACGCACCACCACACCGGCCAACACCTACTTCAGCAGCCTGCAAGGCATGACCGACGAGCTGGTGACCAGCACCCAGGCCGCCAGCGACCTGGCCGGTGCCGGTGCCATTGCCGGCATCGCACCGGTGGGGCAGGCCTTTCAGCGCGCGGTGAACAGCGGCCTGGCCACGGCCGACATGTGGGCCGACGGCGCCACCTCCGACGGCCTCATCGACCTGTGGTTTGACGACGGCACCCACGCCAGCAAGTACGGTTCTTACCTGAGCGCACTGACGCTGTTTGGCAAGCTCACGGGCGTTGACCCGGTGAGTCTGGGCGGGGGCGAATGGGCGGCCCTGGACCTGGGCATTTCAAGCGACGACGCGCTGGCGCTGCAGCGCGTGGCCAGCCTGCAACTGGGCTTTGTGCCAGCCGTGCCCGAGCCGGCCAGCGCCTTGCTGCTGCTGGTGGGGCTGGGTGCCATCATGGCGCGCCGCAAATCAAAGCCTGGAGTCTGAAGACATGGACCGCACCACAACACAACAACTTGGCTGGGCCGCAAGGGCCGCGGCCGCCGCTGCAGCACTGGGCCTGGCCGCTTGCGCGCCCATGGCACCACAGGCCCCGGCGTCAGAGCCCCCCCTCGCCGAGGCCGCGCCGCAGCCCGTGGCCTGCCCCAAGGACGTGCCGGCGGGCGCCCGCTGCCTGGCGGGCAAGGACAGTGCCGGTGCGCACTACCTCATCGCACTGCCGCAAACCTGGAACCGCCGCCTGGTGCTGCACGCCCACGGCGGGCCGGTGCTGGGGCCGCCGCAACTTGCACGCGCCATGGACGACCTGACGCGCTGGAACATCGTCGTCAAGGCCGGTTATGCCTGGGCCGGTTCCACCTTCCGCCAGGGCGGCGTTGCGGTGCGCGCGGCGGCTGAAGACACCGAACGCCTGCGCCGCATCTTTGTGCAGCACGTGGCCGTGCCCGAGCGCACCGTGTTGCACGGCCAGAGCTGGGGTGCCAGCGTGGCAGCCCAGGGCGCCGAGATGTTTACGCGCACGGCCACCGGCAAGGCGCCGTACGACGCCGTGTTGTTGACCAGCGGCGTGCTGGGCGGCGGCACGCGCTCGTATGACTTCCGCATTGACCTGCGTGTGGTGTACCAGTACCTGTGCAACAACCACCCGCGCCCCGACGAACCGGCCTACCCGCTGTGGAAGGGCCTGCCGGCCGATTCACCCATGAAGCAAGCCGACCTGGCGCAGCGCACGCGTGAATGCCTGGGCCTGGGCCTGCCCGCCGCGCAGCGCACGGCCGAGCAAGCGCGCAAGCTCAAGACCATCGTCGACGTGATCCGCATCCCCGAGCGCAGCGTGCAGGGGCACCTGAACTGGGGCACCTTCCACTTCCGCGACATCGCCATGCACCGCACGGGTGGGGGCAACGTGTTTGGCAACATCGGCGCGGTGTACAGCGGCTCGCCCGACGACGCTGCGCTCAACGCGGGTGTGCTGCGCTACGCCGCCGACGCAGCGGCGGTGCGCAAGTTTGGCGACGACACCGACCCCACGGGCCGCATCGCGGTGCCGGTGCTGTCCTTGCACGCGGTGAATGACCCGGTGGCCTTTGTGGAACTGCAGTCGCACTTCCGCGCCACCATGCAAGCCGGTGGCTCGGCAGAGCGCCTGGTGCAGGTGTTTGCCGACGAGCAGGAGCACAGCTACCTGAACGACCCGCTGTACCCCACGCTGCTGGAAGCCCTGCTGAAGTGGTCCGACGGCGGCACCAAGCCCACGCCGGCTGGCGTGGCGGCACGCTGCGGCGAACTGCAAGCCACGTTTGGCACGGGTTGCCGGGTGCTGCCCGACTACAAACCGGCGCCGCTGGACAGCCGGTCTGCGGTGCGGCAGAGGCCGTAGCGCACGGGCTTTTCGCCACGGGGGCCGGGGCTGGCGGCTGGGTGGGCTGCTTGCTCGCATTGCTATGCAGTGCGGTGCGGTGCGGTGCGGTGCGGTGCGGTGCAGTGCTGGAG
>CAZUKT010000149.1:0-9320 GCA_964620975.1 uncultured Rubrivivax sp.
C
The DNA here is from genome assembly GCA_964620975.1 of uncultured Rubrivivax sp. Taxonomy (GTDB): domain Bacteria; phylum Pseudomonadota; class Gammaproteobacteria; order Burkholderiales; family Burkholderiaceae_C; genus Rubrivivax. The sequence continues at coordinate 2 of CAZUKT010000149.1, forward strand.
GCGGTGTGACGGGCCCTTTGTGGCTCTCAACTGCGCCGCCATCCCCGAGAACCTGATCGAGAGCGAGCTCTTTGGCCATACCAAGGGGGCCTTCACCGGGGCCGACCGCGCGCGCAAGGGTCTGTTTGCACAGGCCGACCGCGGCACCATCTTTCTGGACGAGATTGGCGAGTTGCCGCTGGCGCTGCAGACCAAGCTGCTGCACGTGCTCGAAGCCAAGGAAGTGCGGCCCCTGGGCAGCGAGCAGAGCCGCAAAGTGAACGTGCGCATCATCGCGGCCACCAACCGCGACCTGCCCGCCATGGTGGCTCAAGGGCGTTTCCGCGAGGACTTGTTCTTTCGCTTGTCGGTGTTTCAGATTGCCATGCCGCCCCTGCGCGACAGGCGCGTGGACATCCCCGCGCTGCTGCGTCACATCATCGACCAACGGGTGCTGCCGTCGGGGGCACGTGCAATGCTTACGCTGGACCCGGAGGCTGAAGACCTGCTCGTCAACTTTTCCTGGCCCGGCAATGTTCGCCAGCTTGAAAACGTGCTCCACCGCGCGGCCATCCTGGCCGACGGCGGCTGCATCCGGGTGGCCGACCTGCCACCCGAGGTGGCCCAACTGGCAGCGCCGTCCCAGGCCATGCCGGCGCCGGAGCCTGGCGAAGGCTCGCTGCGTGACCGGGTGCGGCGGTTTGAGCTGGCCCTGATCCGCCGCGCCATCGACGACGCCGCTGGCGACCGCCGGCTGGCTGCGCAGCGCCTGGGCATCGGTTTGTCCAGCCTGTACCGCAAGCTCGAAGAGGGCCCACCCGAGAGCTGAGGCACTGGCACGGAAATCGCTGCCTGCCACTGCATCGGGCAGGCGACGTGCAGGACAACAACGTGGACAGTGGGGCAAGGCCAATGGCAGGCAACAGGCGCACCCCGTGTCGTGCGTGCGCTGCGCGAGCGCTGGGTCTGTGCTTGGCGTGGGCGCTGCTGGCCGGCACTGCAGCGGCCGCACCCCCTGACGACCACCAGCGCGGGCTGCAGGCCCTCCAGCGCGGTGACGTGATTGCCGCCATGGCCGCACTGCGCCCGGCGGCACAGGCCGGGCATGCGCCGTCGCAGTCCCTGCTGGCCCATATTCTGGACAGGGCTGACTTTTCCGAGCAGGCCGCGCAGCTGTGGCGGCAGGCGGCCGCCCAGGGCGACGCCGAAGCCCACGCGGGCCTGGCCAGCATGGCGCTGACCGGGCGCGGCATTGCCAAAGATGAGAAGTTGGCGCTGTTGCATTTCTCAGAAGCGGCAGCGCGCGGGCATGCCGCGTCAGTGCACTGGCTGGCCGACGCCTGGCTTCAGGGCCGCTTGGGCACCCAGGCTGCCACGCAGCCGGAAGAAGCCCGCGCCGTGCTGCTGCGGGCCGCCGAGCAGGGCCACCTGCCTTCTATCGACGCTCTGGCCGCCGGCCACACCAGCGGCGCCTACGGCTTGCCGGTGGATGCGGCGCAGAGGGAACGGTGGCGGGCGCGTGCGCTGGCTCTGCGTGCGCAACGCAGCACCACTGCGGCTGGCGGCGCCGCCAGTGCGGCCAGACAACCATGAGGCGCTGGCTTTGTGCGGTACTTTGTGGCAACGCGCTGGCGGGCGCGCACGCAGCCGACACCGCGGCAGGCCAGGCCCTGTACCGCACACACTGCGAAAGCTGCCACGGCCCCGGCGGCCGGCCGGTGTTGCCCGGCGCGCCCGACCTGTCACGCCCCACGGCGCTGTTGCGGCCTGATCTGGCCATCGCGGCCACCATCCGCAGCGGCAGGGCCGGCATGCCCGGGTACGCCGGCCAGTTGCGTGACCGCGAGATCCTGGACCTGGTGGCCCACATGAGGACCTTCCGATGACCTGGCCAACATGCGCCCGACTGGTTTGCGCCCTGCTGCTGAGCCTGCCCGTGGCAGCCCTCGCGCAGCGCGTGAAAGACGCCTTCGAGGTCGGGCCGTCGGTCTACGTGCGGGCGTTGACGGTGGAGACCGCCACTGGCGCGCTGTGGGTGGGCACGTCAGCCGGTGTGCACGAAGTTGATCTGGCCACAGGCAAGTTACGCAACACATTTACACGCAAGCAGGGCTTGGCCAACGAGTACGTGTTTGCCGTGGGCCTGGACCGCAAGGGACACAAGTGGTTCGGCACCAATGCCGGCGGCGTGTCGCGCTACAAGGACGGCCAGTGGAAGACTTTCTTCCCCATGCACGGCCTGGCCGATTACTGGGTCTACAGCTTCGGCCAGCAAAAGAACGGTGACTTCTGGATAGGCACCTGGGCCGGCGTCAACAAGGTCGACGGCAAGACCGGCAAGTTCAGCACCTATGTCAAAGAGTTGGTCAACGAGTGGGTCTATGGCATCAGCGTGGACGCGTTGGACCGGGTCTGGTTTGGCACCGAAGGGGGGGTGTCCATGTTCGACGGCAAGCGCTGGACCAGCTGGACGCACAAGCAGGGACTGGGCGCCGCCAACGTCGACAACCTGCCCTTTTCCACCAACACGGGGCTGGGAACACGATCGCGCCACGACCTGTCGGTGGGCAGCGACGGGCCGGCCACTTACAACCCCAACTACGTGTTCTCCATTCTCGCGGCGGCTGACGGCAGCATCTGGGCCGGCACGTGGGGCGGTGGTGTCGGGCGTTGGGACGGCAAAGCCTGGCGCAACCTTACCGCCAAGGACGGCCTGGCCGGCAACATCGTCTACAGCGTGGCGCAAGACCACCAGGGTCAACTCTGGTTCGGCACCAACCGCGGTGTCTCGCGATGGGACGGCAAGGCCTTCAAGACTTTCGGTGTGGCCGAAGGCCTGCTTGACCACAACGTGTACGCGCTGGCCGTGGGGCCCGATGGCGACATCTGGGTGGGTACCAAAAAGGGCGTGGCCCGCATCGGGCGATAGCAAGCGCAGGAGATGATCTTCATGGCACTCAACCTTCCCGCTGTTGGCCTGGCCGTGATCGGCCTGGGTGCAGCTCTGGCGGGCACCTACCAACTGGGGCGCAGCAACGCCACCGCCACCGCACAAGCGCTGGCGCAAGCACCCGCGCCTGCCCCGGCCAAGGCGGCAGACGCGGCTGCGCCCGCCGCAGCCGCGCAGGCTGCCGCACCCGCACCACAGCGCGAAGGCAAGGTAGGCGCCGACGCGTCGCAGAAATTCACGCACTTTCGCGTCGGCAACAAAAACGTCAAACGCATCTACGCCGACGGCGACACCGTGTGGGTGGGCACCAGCGGCGGCGCCGTGCGCTACGACACCCGCACCGACGAGTACAAGCTCTTCGACACCCAGAGTGGCCTGCTGTCCAACGGCGTGTTTTACGTGGGCCGGCTGGGGGACCGCGTGGCCGTGGGCACCTATGGCGGCGGCCTGGCGCTGCTGGATGCCAAGACCGAGAAGTGGGACACCTACAACATCCCCGAAGGGCTGGGCGACGCCTTTGTGTACGACGTGCTCAAAGCCCGCAACGGAGACGTGTGGGTGGCCACCTGGTCGGGGGTCAACCGCATCAAGGGCGGTGACCTGAAGAACCGCAGTCAATGGGAACTGCACACCGTGCAAAGCACGCAGGGCGGCCTGCCCAATGACTGGGTCTACGGTTTGGCCGAAGGCAAGAACGGCGAGATCTGGCTGGCCACCGAAGGCGGCCTGTCGCTTTACAAGAACGGCACCTGGCAGTCGTGGAACCACGCCAAGGGGCTGGGTGCGTCCTACGAGCGGGTGAAGAACGCCATCAGCTACAACAACGATCCGTCCAAGGTGTCGGAACACCATGCGCGGCAGAAACAGGAAATGGGGCTGTCGGACATCAACGTCGCCTACAACCCCAACTACATCGTTTCGCTCGCTGTGGACGCCCAGGGCGTGGTCTGGGCCGGCACCTGGGGCGGTGGGTTGTCGCGTTTTGACGGCAAGACCTGGACCCAGTACACGGTGGGCGAAGGCCTGCCAGGCAACCACGTGTTCATGCTGCACATCGACCCCAAGGGCGTGCTGTGGATAGGCACCAACAACGGTCTTGCCCGGCAAAAGCCTGGCGGCGGCTTTGACGTGATGACCACCAACGACGGCCTCTTCAACAACGCCGTGTTCTCCATGGCCACCGCCAAGGACGGCACGCTGTGGGTGGGCAGCTTTGGCGGTGTGGCCAAGATCAAGCCGTCATGAGAAAGTCCGGCGATGGCAGCCCCGCCCATCCCTGACCCCAGCGCCCGTTGCATGCACCGCAGTTGGTGGCCCTGACGAGTCATGGACACGCCGCTTGCAAATTCGCTGCTGCATGGCCTGGTGCCACACAGCTCTGAAGCCCTGTTGGCCCGCCTGCTGGCCATTGCCGACGACGCCGTGATCGTGGCTGATGCGGAACACCGCATCGTGCTCTTCAACCAAGGGGCCGAACGCGTGTTTGGCCTGACCTTGAACCAAGCACTGGGTCAGCCGCTGCACATGCTGTTGCCCGAGGCGCACCGTGTGCGCCACGCCGAGCACTTGCGAAGCTTTGGCATGGCACAGCGCGCCGCACGCCGCATGGGTGAGCGCGGCGACATCCACGGCCGCCGCGCCGACGGCTCGCTGTTTGATGCCGAGGCCAGCATTTCGCACGTTGAACTCGAGGGGCGTACTTTTTTCACCGCCATCCTGCGTGACGTGAGCGACAGCCGTCGCGCCCAGCGCCAGCTGGCCGACAGCGAGGCGCGCTTTCGCGGCCTTGCGGCGGCGGCGCCGGTGGGCATCTTCCAGGCCGATCTGGAAGGCCGCTACATCTACGTCAACGATCGCTGGTCCGAGATCGCGGGCATGGCGGCACACGAAGCCAGCGGCGCCGGCTGGCTGCGTGCCGTGCACCCCACCGACCGCGCCCCAGTGCGACATGCCTGGCGCATGGCAGTGGCTGGCCGCGCACCGTTCATGCTGCGTCATCGCTTCTTGCGTCCAGACGGCAGTGAGACCTGGGTCATGGCCAACGCGGTGCGCAGCCACGGCGCCGACGGCTCAGCCAACGGCCATATCGGCACGGTCACCGACATCACAGAGAGCCACCACCAAAGCCAGGCACTGGAACGCGCCAAGAGCGAAGCCGAAGCGGCCGCACGGGCCAAGAGCCTGTTCCTGGCCAACATGAGCCACGAGATCCGCACACCGCTCAATGCCGTGATCGGCATGACCACCTTGCTGCTGGACACGCCCATGAGCGACGACCAGCGCGACTTCGCCCGCACGATCAGGGCCAGCGGCGAAAACTTGCTGGAAGTCATCAACGACATCCTCGACTACTCCAAGGCCGACGTTGGCAAGCTTGAAATCGAGCAATGCGCCTTTGACCTGCGGCGCTGTGTGGAGGAGTCGCTGGACCAGGTAACGCCGCGCGCGCTGGAAAAGGGCCTGAACCTGGCCTACCTCATCGAGGACGGCACACCCGAGGCGCTGGTGGGCGACGCCGCGCGGGTGCGGCAGATTCTGGTCAACCTGCTGAGCAACGCGGTCAAGTTCACGCACCAGGGCGAGGTCTTTGTCGCCGTAGAGGGCGAACGCCTGGACGCCGAAACCTGCCGGTTGCGCTTTGCGGTCAAGGACACCGGCATCGGCATCGCGGCCGACCAGTTGCCCAAGTTGTTCCAGAGTTTCACGCAGGTGGACGCCTCCACCACGCGCAAGTACGGCGGCACTGGCCTGGGGCTGGCCATCAGCAAGCGGCTGGCCGAACTGATGGGCGGCCATGTGGAAGTTCAAAGCGAGCCCGGGCATGGCTCGCTTTTCACCGCAGTCCTGTTGGCCCGCCTGGCGCCGGCCGCAGAACCTGCCGACTTCTTGCAGCGCAACGCGCCGGCGCTGGCTGGCAAGCGCATGCTGGTGGTGGACGACAACCTCACCAACCGGCGCATCCTGACCAAACTGGCCTTGATGTGGGGCATGTTGCCCAGCACCTTTCCGTCGGCGCTGGAGGCGCTGGACCGGGTCCGCCACGGTGAGGTTTACGACGTGGCGGTGCTTGACATGAGCATGCCCGAGATCGACGGCATCGACCTCGCCCACGAGATCCGCCGCCGTCGCAGCGCAGCCGAGTTGCCCATCATCGTGCTCACGAGCCTGGGCCAGCGCCAGACACTGCAGGCCGGGCAGGACGCCGCGCTGGCGGCCTGCCTGTGCAAGCCCATCAAGGCCAGCCAACTCTTCAACACTTTGGTGGCCGTGGTCCAAGGGCACACGCTGACGCCGTCTGCCCCCGAGCCGCCACAGCCGCTGGTGCGCCCAGAGCCGCAGGCCCTGCGTGTGCTGGTGGCCGAAGACAACGTCATCAATCGGCATGTGGCCTTGCGCCTGCTCCAACACCTGGGCTACGCCCCTGACCTGGTGGCCAATGGCAAGGAGGCGCTTGATGCCGTCGGCCAGCGCACCTACGACGTGGTGCTTATGGACATACAGATGCCCGAGCTTGACGGTGTACAGGCAGCACGTCAGATCGTGAGCCGCCGCGGAGTTTTCGGCCTGCCGCGAATCATCGCCATGACGGCCAACGCCATGCCTGGCGACCGCGAGAACTACATCGATGCCGGCATGGACGGCTACCTGCCCAAACCCATAGAGCTGGCGGACCTGGCAGCTGTGCTGAAGCAAGCTGGCGCTTTGGCACGCGACCGTCACCCCGAAGCCGCCGCCGGCGTGCTGGATCTTGGGCGGCTGGAACACCTGCGCACGCTGCAGGACACGAGCCAACCCAGCCTGGTGCGCGAGTTGATAGACCTTTTCCTCCACGACTCCCCTGGCCATGTACAGCGTATCGCTGAAGCGCAAGAAGTGGGTGACGCCGACTCGATGCGCGCACTGGCACACCGCTTCCTGTCGGCCACGCAGAACATCGGGGCGCAGCGGCTGACGCAACTGTGTGTCGAGCTTGAATACCTGGCCAAGTGTGGACAAATCGGCCAAACCGGCCCACTTCTGGCCGATTTGTCCCGCGAGCGCGATCTGGCCCACTCGGCGCTGCAGGCCCTGCGCATGCGCTACTGAACCGCGGACGCCTTTGTGCTGTTGCAACGCCGCCAATGGCTGACCCTGGCCGCCGGGCTTTGCCTGTGGCCCGCGCAGGCGACATGGCATGAGCGCCGGCAGGTCTTTGGCTCACCGGCCGACCTGCTGGTGCCCGAAGGCACGCAGCCAGCGGTGGTGGCGGGCGTATGGCACGGCCTGGAGCGCATGAACGAGCGCTGGAATGCCTGGAAACCCGGCGAGTTGACGGCACTGAATCATCGTCTTGCATCGGGTCGGTTCGCCACGCCGACACCAACGCTGCGCACGCTGATCCAGGGTGCGGCAGTCATGGAACGGCTGTCGCAGGGCTGCTTCAACGCCGGCATAGGCGGGTTGGTGGGCGAGTGGGGCTTCCATGACGACCACATGCGGCCGGGCTCCCCACCGTTGCCGGCGTTGCTGGCCCGCTGGACCCGCAGCCGGCCGAGCTTGGCACAGCTTGAATGGCACGGAGCCCGCGTGCGAAGCCTCAATCCAGGATTGCAGCTTGACTTTGGCGGCTATGCCAAGGGCGTTGCGCTCGACTGGGCGCTGGCGCGGCTGCGCCGTTCGGGGGTTCAGGATGCGCTGCTCAATCTGGGCGGCAATCTGGCCGCAATGGGCGGCCACCGGTCTGTGTCCACTTGCGGCGCATGTTCGCCTTGGCGGATCGGGCTGCGAGATCCAAACGGCTCTGGTCTATTGGCACGCATTCAGACCCGCGGCCCAGAGGCGGTGGTCACATCGGGCAGCTACGAGCGGTTTCGTGTGCTCGATGGTCAGCGCTTTACCCACATCATCGACCCCCGCACCGGGCGGCCCGCACCCGGCCTCGTCAGTGTGACGGTATTGCACGCTTCAGCCGCATTGGCTGACGCCGCCGCCACGGCTTTGCTGGTGGCAGGGCCCCGCCGCTGGCCCGAAGTGGCAGCCAGCATGGGCGTGGACCAGGTGCTGGTGGTGCATGCAAATGGCCTCCAGCAGGCCACGCCAGCGCTTCGGCCGCGCCTGGAACCGCCCGTTTAGCACGGCTGGTGGTGGTGGACTGCACAGCCGGCACCTTCAGCGGCGGCGGCGATGGCCGATACCACCGGCATGCGCGCCCTGGCCTTTGTGTTGCTGTCGAACATGCTGATGATGGTGCCGGCCTGGGGCAAGGTGCATTGGCTCTGCGGGTTGTCCACCGATGCCACCAGCTTGGTGTGCGTTGCCGACACCGAACCCTGGCAGGCCGAGGACGCCAGCGCGTTGAGGACGCCCACAGCCAGGGTCAACGGCACGCAATTTCCACTCGACCCACGACGCATTTACACCGTCAACTTCTGGAGTCCCGCCACGGATCTGGATTTTGTCGCGCAGCTGGCCCGTGCCACGATCTGCTACCGCAGTCCGGACTGCAACGTTATCTTCAGTGTTTCGGGAGCAGGCGGGCAAGTGCTGGCAGGTGTTCCCGGGGATTAGTCCTGCAGCGGCAATCGGCGTTGCGGTCCGCGCGACCCACGGGGCTTCAGCGCCGCGCCGGGCTTCACCGCGCGTGCGGCACCGCCACTGGCATCAGTCGCTGCTGCAGCCGCAGCGGCTCCACCGTTGGTACCCACGCCGGCGCGGCCTTGTGCATGGAGCCCATGCAAATCCGAAACGCGCAGGGAGGTTGGACACAAAGGGCAACCAGACGCCAAGAACCGCCCGCCACGGGCTGACCGCGTGGGCCCAGAGGCTTGGTGCGTGAGCACCAAGCCGCCGCGCGGCGCCGCCTCGGTTGCATGGTTGGGCAACACCACGGCAACCCGTCAAGTTGGCCGAGCGGTATCCACTCGTTCGACGCGCGGGACCTGTTGAAGCTGCCGGTTCATCGACTCGACGGAGGCGTTGCTGCGGTGATCGGGCATGGCGCGCTCGACCGCATCGAACCGCTTCTTGATCGTGGCGGCCAACTTCTTGAACGGCGTCAGCCTGCAACGCTTGGCCCAGCTTGGCTATGCAACCAAATGTCTGGCGGCGTGCTCGACTCGCTTGTGTTGCCGAGCGCGGGCATGGACCACGCGCGACGTCAAGGGCAACTTCAACGCCTGAGCGTGCTGGACTACCGAGTGGTAAAGCCAGTGCATCGCGGTGGCCTGCCCTTCGATCCATCTCACTGGGTTCCTGCGCATCCCACGCGGCAGCCTACGCCGCCTGTTGTGCTCGGCGCCAAGTAGCGCTGCGACACCCTCCTCGGGTTCGCCGCGTTACTCCCTGCGCCACGCGTCAATCACGGCCTGAATGGCGACCGCGTTTGCGGGGAAGCGGTCGTAGCCATTGGCG
>CAZUKT010000150.1:0-9310 GCA_964620975.1 uncultured Rubrivivax sp.
GCCAGGCGCAGGTCGGCGCCACGCAGCGGCAGGTTGCTGTTGTAGAGGTTGCCCACCGTTTCGACACCACTGGAACTGCCCAGGTCGATCTGGCGCCCGGCTTGCACGCTCAGCAGACCGGGGCCGGCCAGCGTGACGCGGTTGCCCAGGCCCTGGATCACGCTGCCACCCGCCTGCAGCGTGCTCACCTGCGTGTCCAGCGTGTGTTGGGCCAGCAGGCTGACGTCATGCAGGTCCCCGCCCGCACTGACGTTGGCCACCCCGGGCGACACCAGCGTGAGCGGCGTCAGTGCCGTGCCGCCGCCCAGAAACACGTCACCGCCAGCCAGCACCACCACGGTGGGGCCCGGTGCCGCGGTGTGCACGCCGTCCCACTGCACACCGGTGGGGCTGGGCTTGAAGAAGTCTTCGAGCTTGTCCGGCTCGTTCTGCAGCACAGGTCCAGCCGCCGAGGGCAGTTCGCCCGCGTTGCGGTCGCTCACCATCAGCGTTGAACTCTGCGTGCCGCCCGCGGCCAGGTCCTGGCTGGCCACCAGCCCCAGTTTGCCGCTGCTGGACGGGGCCAGCATGTGCCCGTTGCCGGCCACCGCCCACTGCAGGTCCCCGCCCAGGGCTTGCACGCTCACGGTGGGCGGCAACAGCGACAGGCCGGCCGAGAAACCCGTCTTCCAGATGGCGCGTTCAGCAAGCGGGCCGTTTTGGGCCAGCAAGCTGAAGGGCATCAAGCCGGGTTGCCAGCGCACGCTGCCGGCCTGGCTGGCCACGTGCAGGGCGCTGTCGGCGCCATAACTGGCAAACAGCCTGGCATCAACGCCCGTGCTGATGCGCGAGCGCGCATCGGCAGAAGGCAGCAGCGTGGGGTTGACCACCGCCGACAAGGCCACGTCGCCAATGGCGCCCAACGACAGGCGTGCGTCCATCAGCCCCACCACCGGCCCGATGTCCGGCGTGCTGCTCAGCAGCCCGGGCGCAGTGGTGATGGCGCCGTCGGCAAACACACGTCCGCTGCCCCGGCCCAGCAACACCGTGCCGCCGGCAATGTTGCCGCCGGCCTGCAGGCGCAGGTCGCCACCGTTGTCGACCACATCGGCTCGGCCGTCCACACCGGCCACACCCGAGCTGGGCAGCACCACACCCAGTTGGTGAATGTCACCGCCGGCCTGCACCGCCACATTGCCACCGCCAAAGGAGCCCACACCCTGGCGGTAGGCGTCAAAGGCGCTGAACCAGGCCGAGCCCGTGCCGGCCCGCACCTTGTAGAACCAGGCGCCAAAGAGCTGCGAGCTGGGTGCGCCCACGATGTCTTGCCCCGCCGTCAACGACAGGTGGCCGCCGTGTGAAGTGAATTGCGGTGTCCAGGCCGACTGACGCGACAGCGTCACGCCGCGCGCCACCGGGCGCCCGGCCACGTAGACCACGCCCTGCTGCGCCGTGCCGCTTGCCGTGGCCAGCAAGATGCTGCCAGCGGCGGCCATGTCGATGCTGCCGGCTGTGGTTCGCACCAGCTTGTCGCTGGCCAGGCGCAAGTCGCCAGGGGCCCCACGCACGGTGTCCAGCGGGTTGGCGGCGGCCAGGTCGGCACCCGCCACCAGGCGGTAGGACCAGGCCGCGCCGTCCTTGATTTCGGTGGGCACGCTGAGCGTGGCGCCGGCGGGCCTGGTGGCACTGGCAAAGCCGTCGCTCAGCGAGCCGTTGATCTGCAAGGTGCCGGCCACACGCAGCGTCAGCAGGCCGGGCTGGCCGCCGGCACGGTCCGCGCGCCAAAGGTTCCAGTCGTTGGCCACGGTGAAGTCACCGTCGGCCCGCACTTCAACACCGCCCCGCAGGCTGGCGCGTGGGTCGCTCGCCAGGCCCAGCCCCGCCAGCACGCTGCCCGAGCGGGCGGCAAAGTCCACCGCGTCGTTGTGCACCGTGGCCTGGCCCAGGGTCTGGTCCTGTGACCCGCCGCTGGCCAGCACGGTGTAGCCCTGGTAGCTGCGCACGGCCTCCACCACGATCTCGGCGGCGCGGAGTTGGGTGGTGCTGTTCAGGCCGCTGTGCAGGGTGATGGCCACCGTGCCGTCGGCGTCATTGCGTGGCGCACGCAGCACGATGCGGCCGTCTTCGGCGTCGTCGCCAGCGGCGTTGATGCGGGCGCTGGCGCCCAGCACCACGCGGCCGGCGGCGCCAGCGTTGTCGAGCCCACCGCTGCCCAGGCTCACGTCACCGCCATTGGTGCCGGCCCGTGTGGCGTGGGCGTCAATGGAGCCGTCAAGCTGCACACCCGCTCCGGCATACACCTGCACCAGGCCACCGGCAGGCGCATGGGCGTCCACCGTGCCTGTTATGCGCAGCGCGCCCTGGTCCGCCGACAGCGTGACCCGCGCCGCACGCAGCGTGGCGCCTTCCAGCGCCAGGTCACCCTGGCGCACACGCACGGCCACGCTGTCGTGCAGGCCGCCCTGGTCCAGCGCGCTGGCCAGTGCGTCCAGCGCCTGCGTGGCCTGGCCGTCGCGCGCCAGCGTGCCGGTGTCCAGCGCAAAACGCCCTGCCAAACCGCCGCTGCCGCCGCTGCGGCCGCCACGCAAGGTGGCCGTGCTGGCCAGGTCGGTGATGCCGGCGGCGATGAGCTCAATGCGGCCCGCGTCGGCACTGCCGGGCGCGGACACGTCCAGCAAACCGGCCAACGTGATGCCACCCGCACCCGGCGTGGCGGCGGTGGCACGAATGCGCCCGGCGGCGCCCTGCACGCTGTTGCTGCCGGCATTGCCAACCGCCATCTCGAAACCCGCCACCGACGTGCGTGAGCCGGCGGCAAACACCACGCCGTCACGGGCGGCAGAGCCGCTGGCCAGCAGGTCCAGCAAGGCGCCCGGGGTGTCAATGTAGCCGGCCTGCAGCACGGACACGCCGCCCAGTTGCAGGCGCGCACCGTGGCCGACGGGCTCGCCCAGGCTGCGGCCGCCAGCCATGGCCTGCAGGCGCAACACGCCGCCTTCGGCCCGCAGGCCTTGGTCGGCCGCCGTGGTGGCGGTCACGCGCGCAGCGGCCACGTCCACGCCGCCTTGCGCAGACAAGCGCCCGCTGCCGGCAAACACCACATCGCCCGCAGACTGCAATTGCACCGCGTCAAAACCCAGCCGCTGCCCACCGTTGCCACCCAGCGTGCTGCCGATGGTGAGGCCGCCGGTGTGCCCGTTCAGCAAGGTGGGTGTGGCCCGCATCCGCAGCGTGCCGGCACCGGCCAGCGCTGCGTCAGGGGCGCGGGTGGAGGTGTTGCGCAGCACCAGTTCTTCGGCGCTGAAGCTCACCACGTCGGCCGCGTCGCCGGCCCCTTGCAGGTTGGGCGCGTCCAGCACGATGTGGCGGGCGCTGAAAGCCTGCGTGCCATAAAAGTCAATGCTGCTCACGCTGGCCAGCGCCAGGCGGTCCACCGTGCGCAGTGTCGCCAGCAGGCTGCCGCTGATCACCGTGGCGCCACCACCACCTGCGGCCGCAGCGCCCAGGGCCAGGCGCTGGGTGCGCAGGCCAAAGTCTTCGGTGCCCAGTTGCAGGCTGTTGTCCAGGGCCACCGGGCCCGTGGCGTCCAGCCGCACGGCGGCACCGCTGAGGCTGGCGCCGGCGCCCACCGTCAAGGCGCCGAAGGCATTGCCGCTGTCGCCCCCGGTGCCGCTGCCCGTGCCGGCAGCGCGCAACACGTCCACGCCCTGCGCAGCGGCCACCACCACCAGGGCGCCGTCCCCGTCGATGCGCCAGGTGGCGGTGTGCCCACTCGGTGTGAGGCTGGGTGCCACGGCCTGGATGGTGGTGTTGGCGCGCAATTCCACGCTGTCCGTAGCCACCAGCGCCACCTCACCGGCCACCAGGGCGCTGCGGCTTGCGGCCATCAGCACGGCCAGGTTGGTGGTGCTGACTTCACCCTGCTCGCTGCCCGAGCCACGCAAGCCGCCCACCAACAAACTGCCGGCGCGGCTGGCGTTGAGCGCACCCACGTCCAGCAAAGACCAGGTGTCGTCCACACCCGCAGGCAGCCGCGTGATGTCGTCCACGATGGCGGTGTGGCCGCTGCGCACGGCAATGTCCAGTTGGCCGGCACGGCCCAGCGCGGTGCTGCCGGGCACCGTGCCCGCGCCCAGATGCATGGCGGTGGTCAGATTCAGTGGCAAGGTGGACGCCAGCGCCACATGGCCGGCGTCAACCGGCAGCAGGGGCTGCGCCTGGTCCAGCCGCGTGGCCTGGCCGGCCAGCAAGCTGCCCACACCCACCGTGTCGATGCGGGTGCGCAGCGCCGCAGTGGCCATGGTCTCGACACGGATGCGCGCCAGCGGCGAGCCGGTGTCCACGCTGCCTTCGGTGGACAAGCGGCCGGTGACCACGCTGCTGCCGTCGTCATTGCGCAGCGCGGTGCCCAGCGGCCCGCTGCCCGTGGCGGCCAATGACACCAGCACCGCGCCGGGCAGCAGCGCATAACGCGCCGGCAGCAGCGTGTAGCGGCCCGGCGCCAGCGCCGAGCCCGTTTGCGTGATGTCGATCTGCGCGCCCGCACGCAGGCTGGCGGCCGCGCCGCTGGCCATGATCTCGGCGTCATAGGGCGCAAAGTCGTAGCTGTGGCCGGGCAACACGGCGTACAGCCCGGCGCCGGCCAGGGTGTTGGTGGTGCCCCCCACGCCGGCCACAAACTCCCAGGCCTGCAGGTCGCCGCCGCCAGCGGCCGAGACGCGGGCCTGGGGCGCGATGTCTACCGAGGTGGCATCCAGCCAGATGCCCTTGGCCACCGGCAGGCCGTCCAGCACGCGGATGCTGGGCGTGGCCGTGGTGTCTTGCAGGCGCACGTTGCTGCCGCTTTCATACAGGCCGGTGGCGTTGTATTGCCATTCGCGGCCGTTGACCGTGGTGCCCAGCGGCACAGTCTGGCCGGCCCCTGACGCCGACAGCACAGCGGTGGCGCCCACCACCAGCGTGTCGGCCTGCACATCGATGCGGCCAAAAGGCTGGTGCAGCACGCCGCCAAGTTGCACCTGGTTGGCCTGCAGCCGCAGCGTGGCGCCCGCAGACAGCGGCGCCTGGCTGCTGCTGCCGCCCGCCGGCTGGTAAGTGGCCAGCAGTGAATTGCCCACCTGGCCCCGCACGCTGTAGTCCGACAGGGTGGTGGCGTAGGCCTGGCCGGCCGTGAGCTGCAGTTCACCGGCAAAGCCGTAGCTGCCGGTGTAGGCCGTGCTGCGTGCGTTGCGGGCGACGGCGATGAAGCGGATCTCGCCGTCGCGCCGCGTCAGGCCACCGGCGGCATCCAGCGTGGCGCTCAGCCCCGTGAACTTGAAACCCTGCGTGGCCATGTCGCCCTTGAGCTCGATGAGCCCGGCCTGCACCGTGAGCACGGCGTCGCCGGTGCTGGCTTCGGGCACGGCCTCGGTGGGCAAACGTAGCGTGGTGCGGGCGTCGCCCAGGCCCACGTAGGGCGCGCGCACCCCGGTTTCGGCGTCCAGCAGGCCGGCCAGCACGGGTGTGTCCAGCACCACCGACTGCGCGGCGGCGAGCGTGAAGTTGCCGTCAAAGCTGATGCGCTGGTCGGCCTGCAATTGCAGGCGCGCAAAACCGGCCTGCTGCAAGGCCGCGTGAGACCACAGACCCAGGCCGTTGCCCAGCACGGCCCGCAAGTCGTCCCCCGGCTTGGCGGTGAAGGCCGGCAGCTGTGACTCCACCAGGCGCAGTTCGCGCGGTGCGTCGGCGTCGTAGGCGGGCCCGGTGCTCGTGGGCAGGCGGTTGTTCAGCGTCAGGTTGACTTGCAAGCTGCCACCATCGGCCCTGCCGTCGGCGGCCTGGGCCTTGACGTCGGCCGCAAAGTACAGGCCCTCGGGCGTGCTGATGCTCAACGCACCGGCCGGCCGCGACACCCAGATCGGCACGCTATCGGCCGATGTCATGGCCAGCGCGGCGTGGCCACGCAAGTCGAGCACGGCGCCGGCTTCGGCCACCACGTAGCCACGTTGCGCGTTCAGCGCGATGCTGCCGCCGCCGGCCACCGCGCCCACAGGCCGGCCGGCAGCGTCGTTCTGCAGTTCCGCCGTGCCGGCCACGTCCAGCCGCGCGGTGGGTGCAAGCCACAGCGCCTGCGTGGGGTCAAAGCCCAGTGCATCGATGCTGGACGCGTTGAGTTCGCTGCCCCGTTCGCCCTGCAGCGTGAGCGTGATGCTGCCCGCCGGGGCCTGCAGTTCACCCGCCACGGCAAGGCTGCGCCGGGCCTGCAGGCGCAGGCTGCCACCGGCTTCAGTGGTGACGCGCGCGCCGGCTTGCACGGTCAGGGCCGAGCCCGGCACGGCGGGCACATCCGCCGCCGCCAACGCCGGGCCCGTGGTGCCCAGCAGGCTCAGCGACACGGCTGCGCGGCGCGACGCCACGGGCTGCAGCGCCACGTCGGCAAAGCGGTTGTTGGCAGACGCAGCGCCCGGCGCGGCTGTGGCCGCCGCGGTCGACGCGGTGCCGACGAAGTTGAGCAGTTGAAGTTGCAGATCCAGCCCGCTGGCCAGCGTGGTGTCGCCCAGCGTGGCCAGCGTGATGTTGCCGAAGCCGCGGCCATTGAAGAAGCTGCTGTCAAAGTAGGCCTGGCCCGCCGCACCACCCAGCGTGAGGCTGGGCAGGCCGGTGATCGCCAAGCGCCCGCCCCGGCTGTAGTCCCAGCCAGAAAGTGTGGCGCGCCAGCCGTCAAAACGGCCGGGCAAGGGCTGCGTGGGCGTGGCACCCACGTTCAGTGCAAGCGTGACGCTGCCGGCCGTGCCAGCGCTCAGGCGCGTGCCCAGCAAGCGGGCGCCGCCAGAGACATCGATGGACGCACCCGCTTCGGCGTACAGCCCGCCCACGGCCGACAAGGCCACCGTGCCGCCGTTGAAGGCCAGCGCCTGCCCGCTGGCTGCGCTGTTGCTGTCTTCACGTTGCCACTGGCCGGCGGTGCTCAGGCGCGCCCGGGCGCCCAGGTCAATGTCGGCCTGCGTGCCCACCAGGGCTTCCACCACGATGCTGCCGCCCGGCACGGTGAGGCTGCCGTCGATGCGCACACCGGCGCCGTTGGCCACAAAGCGGCCGCCCGGCGCCAGCGTCAGGCTGGCCGCCTCGGCCATCGTGAAGCTGCCCGTGCTGAAGAGCTGCAGCGCACCCAGACCGGCCGTTTGCAGCGCGGTGGACGACAGCACCAGGGCGCTGTCCAGGTGGTCATTGACCGGCGCATCCACCGGCGCCGCAAACAAGCCGCTGGGCCGGCTGGCCAAGGCAGGCTGCAGCGTGATGGCACCGGGCAGCAACTTGCCCGCGCCAAAGCTCAGGCTGCCCGCCACCGGCGGCACGCTGGCGTCGCGGCCGGTCTGCAAGGGGCCCACCACCACGCTGCCGTCCACCTGCGCGGCAAAGTAGCTCAGGCGGCCGGCCACTTCGACCTTGCCCGCGTTCATGCCCTCGGCATAGCCGGCCACGGCCTCGGTCTGCCACACCGCGTTGCCGGCCGCCACACGCGCCTTGGCGTTGCCCAGTTCGTCATACCGCGTGTCGGCACGGGCGTTTTCAATCTGCACCCATTGGTCACCGCTGCGCACCAGGCTGTGGCGGATTTCGCCATCGGCATAGCGCACGCTGCCGCCCGCCACGCTGAGCTGGGCCTGGGTGTCCAGCGCCAGGCCGCCGTCGCTGCGGATGGCGATGCTGCCGCCGGTGGTGGACAACTCTTCGGCGCTGCGTGCAATGGCGCCATAGGCACCCTGCACGTTGGCGATGGTGGGCCTGCGACGGCGGTCAAAGTAGACGGTCTCGCGGTACAGGCTGCCGTTTTTTTGTGTCGGCGAATCGGCCAGTTCGTTCTGGAACAAGTCCAGCTTCAGTTCGTTGCGGCTCATGGGCAGGGCCACGTTTCGCAAGCCGCTGGCGTCCACCACGGCACCGCTTTCAATGACGATGCGGCTGTTGTCGCGGGAGCTGACCTGGCCGGTGCCGCCCGGCACAAAAGCCTGCGACTCCATCGGCGTGGCGCTGGCCAGGATCTGCACGCTGCCCGAAGGCACCCGCGCCACCGCGCCCGCTTGCAGCCACACCTGTTCACCTTCAATGCGCAGCAGCGACCGGTTGAAGGTCTCGGAGTCCACTTGCGTCTGCGTGGTGTCGGCCGATGGCAGCACCTCGGTGCGGCTGGCGGGCCCCAGTTGCACCGACCCCAGCCGCTGCACGCTGGGCAGGTCCACCGCCACGCCTGCCACACGCGGGATGGTGGGGTCGAACACGCCGTTGTTGATCTCGGCCTGGGCCAGCAACTGGATCACCCCGTTGCGGCCCTTCACGGCCGTGGTGGCCTGCAGCACGCCGTTTTGCCGAATGGCAAAAGCCACCAGGTTGATGCTGCCGCGCTCGGCCACCACGGCGTTGATGCGCTCCACCACCCCGTTGGCCGCGCTGGCCACGGTGTCGCCATTCAGTGTGTGGTAGGTGCCGGCCGCGGCCTGGGTGACGGTGTTGATGTCGTCCGCGCCGCCCGTGCCTGCGCTGGAAAACGGCACCATGCGCACGATCAGGCCACGCTGCGCGGGGTCGGCCGACGACGTCATGTAGACCTCGCGCCCGGCGGCCAGCACGGCCTGGCCGTCGGGGGTTTCGATGCGGCCTTCGTTGAAGACACGCGGGCCGAACACCAGCACGTCGCCACCGGCCGCCGCCTTGATTTCAGCGCCACGCTCCAGACTCACGAAGCCGGCCGATTCACTGTCGCCATTGCCCAGCACCAGGCTGCCGTCGGTGATGCCACGCAGGCCCTTGAGGTAGGCGCTGTCGGCCACGCGCAGCGCGGTGGCCACAAAGCGGCCGGTTTCCACGCGCGCCGTGGGGCCGAAGATCACGCCGTTGGTGCTTTCAAGCAGCACTTCGCCGCTGGCCTTGATGCGGCCCTGCACCACGCTTGGGTTGGCGTCCCAGATGCGGTTCAGCGCCGAGCCGCTGGCCGGCTGCACAAATTGCACCTGGTGGCCCGCCGCCACGTTGAAGCTGTCCCAGTTGATGATGGCGCGTGCGCTGGTCTGGTTGATTTGCAGCTGCGTGGCGCTGGGCTGGCTGATGCTGAAGCTGCCGGTGTCGGTGGCCGTGCGCTGCGCCGCCACGGCGCGCACAGGCAAGGGTGTGGGCATGGCCACGGTGGCCGCACGCGGAATGGCCGTGGCCGCAAGCGCCAGGCCCGGTACAACCAGCCCCGGCAGCGCCAGGCTCACCGCCGCGCCCAGGCTGCCCGCCCAGGCCACGGCGCCGGTGGCGCGTGTGCCGCCCGATGCCGCCTTGCCATGGCCGCGGGCGTGCTCGGAGGCCGGCC
>CAZUKT010000151.1:0-9307 GCA_964620975.1 uncultured Rubrivivax sp.
CCGCCCGGCCCGCCGGCCCGCGCACACCGCGCCCTGCCACAGCGCCCCATGCCGACGGCGTGCGCATCTCCAAGCTCATCACCGAGCGCGGCCTGGCGTCACGCCGCGAGGCCGACGACTGGATAGACGCCGGCTGGGTGCGTGTCAACGGCGCCATGGCCGTGCTGGGCCAGCGCGCCCCGGCCAATGCCGTCATCGACATCGCCCCCCGGGCCCGCGCCGAGCAGGCGCGCAGCGTGACGGTGCTGCTGCACAAGCCCATGGGCTACGTCAGTGGCCAGGCCGAAGACGGCCACGAACCGGCGCTGATGCTGGTGACGCCGGCCAACCGCTGGAGCGGCGACACCTCGCGCATTGACTTTCATGCCGGCCACCTGCGGCATCTGGCGCCTGCGGGCCGGCTGGACATCGATTCCACCGGGCTCATCGTCTACACACAAGACGGCCGCATCGCCAAGAAGCTCATCGGCGACGAAACACGGGTGGAAAAGGAATACCTCGTGCGCGTGGCCTACACCCAGGCTGGCCGCCTGCCCGACGAAAGCATGGAGCGCCTGCGCCACGGTCTGGAACTTGACGGCGTGGTGTTGCGCCCCGCCGCCGTCAGCTGGCAGAACGAAGACCAGTTGCGTTTTGTGCTGCGCGAAGGCCGCAAACGCCAGATCCGCCGCATGTGTGAACTGGTGGGGCTGGACGTGCTGGGCCTGAAGCGCGTGCGCATCGGCAGCGTGCCGCTGGGGCAGCTGCCCGTGGGACAGTGGCGCTACCTGCGCGACGACGAGCGCTTCTAGCCACCCAGTTTTTCCAGCCGCTTGCGGGCGTCTTCAAGTGACGCCTTCTGGCCTTTGCCGGCACTCACAAAACGCTGCAGCGAGACCTTGGCCGCGTCGTTGCGGCCCAGTTGCTGCTGCGCGATGCCGATGCGGTAGCTGATGGGCCATTCCGTTGCGCCCTTGAGGCCCGCAGCCTGCTCGTACAGCTTGATGGCGTCTTCGTGAGCGCCCTGCTCGGCCTTGGCACGGGCCAGGCCGTAGGTGGGGCCGGCTTGCTCGGGCCGCTGACGCTGCAGGCGTTCGAGCGCCGGCTGCGCCAGCGCCGCCTGGCCCTTGCTGACCATGCCCAGGCTGCTTTGCACCGCCCAGGCCAACACGTCCATGGCCAGCGCGGGCTCCAGACCGGCCGGCAGGGCCACCAAGGCCTGCAGCGCCGGCTCAAACTTCTGCTCAAGCATCCAGATGCGGGCCTGCAAGGCACTGGCCTGCTCGGGCCGGGGCGCGGCCCGGGCCAGATCGCTGGCCTTGCTGTTGCTGCCGCCCATGAAACCCGGCGCCATGGCGTAGAACTCCACCAGCGCACTGCGCGCCGGGTACCAGGCGGGTTCGATCTCGTGCGCAGCAGCCAGCGCATCACGCACGGTGCCAGCGCTGCGCGCCATCTTGAGCATGCCTTCAGACATGGCCTGCAGGCCCAGCGCCACCCCGTGGGCGTAGTGGCAAGCGGCAGCCCTGGGCTGGCGGGCGACACACGCTTCGGCGCGTGTGATGGCGTCCTGCCGCGCCGCAGCGTCATTGCGCTGCAAGGCTGCCAATGCCAGGCCCAGCACAGCCTGCGCGTCGTCGGCTTGCGCAGCCACGCGCTGGGCCGACACACGCTGCAGTTCGGCCGTCTTGTCGGCCATGTACAAGGCTTCCAGCGCCGGGTCATTGAATGTCTGTGCATGGGCAGGCGCGGCCAGCGTGGCCCACACGGCGGTACCGGCAAGCAGGCTGAGCAATTGGCGGGCTGGTGTCATGGGCTGGGCTGCAAAGGCTGCAGTGTCTGGTGTGGCTGAAGCCGGCATCATGCCCAGCACCGGTCCTGGCGCGGGCCGGCTTGCGATGGGGCGTGAATGGCACGGACGAGCACAAGGTTTCGTGCGATGAACGCCAGTCGGTCAGGGGTGTTTGCGGGGCGGTGCACTGTGGGCGGCGGCCGCTTGGCGGTGGCAACCCGGCGCCGCCCGCCGGGCGCCGGCAACAGCGGGCCTGATAACCTGCGCGCTCATGTCCTCTGCGTCCCCATTGGCCCCGGCCCAGCCCGCTCGCCCGCGCGTTCCTCATACCCTTGCCGCTGTGGCGTTGTCGTTGCTGCTGGGCCTGCAGCCGGTGACCACCGACGTCTACCTGCCGGCCCTGCCCATGCTCACGCGGGCGCTGGGTGCCAGCATGAGTGCAGCGCAGCTCACCATGTCGGCACTGATCCTGGCCTTTGGCCTGGCGCAAATGGTCTGGGGCCCGGTGGCCGACCGCGTGGGCCGCCGGCCCGTGCTGCTTTGGGGGCTGACCATGTACACGGCGGCCAGCATCGGTGGCGCGCTGGCGGGCAGCATCGAAGCCCTGGTGGTGTGGCGCGTGGTGCAGGGCGCAGGCATGGCCGCTGCGGTGGTGTGTGCGCGTGCCATCGTGCGGGACTTGTACGAACCCGTGGAAGGCGCACAGGTCATGGCGCTGGCGCTATCGGGCCTGGGCCTCATTGCGCTGTGCGGGCCGTTGGCCGGGGGCACGGCTGCGCTGATTTTTGGCTGGCGCGGCGCGCTGGCCCTGGTGGCCTGCATGGGTGCCATCACCTTGGGTTTTGTGGCTTGGCGGTTGCCTGAAACGCTGCTGCACAAGAACCCTCGGGCCACGCAGTTCAAGTCGCTGCTGGGCGCCTGGTGGCACGTGGGGCGCCACCCGGTTTTTCTGGCCTGGGCGTTGCTGGTTGCCAGCACCTACGGCGGCCTTTTCACGGTGCTGGCGGCTTCGCCCTTCGTCTACATGGACGTGCTGGGCTTGTCGCCCACGGCCTATGGCGGGGCCATGGCGGTGGGCTCTTTGTGCTACCTGGCCAGCACTTTTGTGTGCCGGCGCTGGATCTCCCGCTACGGCATGGCCGGGGCGGTAGGCAAAGCCGCATGGTTCACCTTGGCTGGCGGTGTGGCCATGGCCGGCCTGGCGGCGGCCGGTGTGCAAGCGGTGTGGTCCGTGCTCTTGCCGCAGTGCCTGTTTGCCATCGGCCACGGCATTCATCAGCCCTGCGGGCAGGCCGGGGTGGTGGGGCCCTTTCCCAAGGCAGCGGGTGCGGCGTCGGCCCTGGCGGGATTGATCCTGGCATTGACCGCATTTGCCATCGGGCGCTGGCTCGGCTTCGCGATGGACGGCACGGTGCGCCCCATGGCCTACGGCGTGGCGTTCTGGTCGGTGGCCACCAGCGCGGTGGCCTGGACGTTGGTGCGGCGGCACACCAAATGAACACCGCCACACCCGCGCCCCGCGCCCACGGCACCACAGGCCTGCTGGGCCTGTGCCTGGCCGGGCCCACCGCGTCGGGCAAGACGGCGGCGGCGCTGGCGCTGGCTGCACGCTGGCCGGTGGAAGTCATCAGCGTGGACTCAGCGCTGGTGTACCGGGGCATGGACATCGGCACCGCCAAGCCCAGCGCCGCCGAGCGTGCGTCGGTGCCGCACCACCTGATCGACATTCTCGACCCCACGCAGGCCTATTCGGCCGCCCGTTTTGTGGCCGATGCACAGCGCCTGGCGGCCGACATTCGCAACCGGGGCCGGCTGCCGCTGTTGGTGGGCGGCACCATGCTGTACTTCAAGGCGCTGCGCGAGGGGCTGGACACCATGCCAGAGGCCGATGCCGCTGTGCGGGCCCAGATCGACCGCCGCGCAGCGGAACAAGGCTGGCCAGCCCTGCACGCCGAACTGGCGCTTGTAGACCCCGCCACGGCCGCGCGGCTGGCCCCAGCCGACGGGCAGCGCATACAGCGTGCGCTGGAAGTCTGGCAGCTCAGTGGGCGCCCCCTGTCCAGCTGGCACCACGGTGGGCCACAGCGTGCACCGGATGAAGGCGCCTGGCCCCTGGTGGCGCTACTGCCAGAGCAGCGCAGTTGGTTGCATGAGCGCATCGCGCTGCGCTTTGACACCATGTGGGCGGCCGGCCTGGTGGGCGAAGTGCAGCACCTGCGTCGGCAAGCCGGGCTTCATGCCGGTTTGCCTGCCATGCGCTGCGTGGGTTACCGGCAGCTCTGGACCGCACTCGACCAAGGCTGGGTGCCCGGGGCCGCGGCCCGCGCTGACCAAGCCGTGCGCGACGCGGGCATCGCGGCCACGCGCCAATTGGCCAAACGGCAGCTCACCTGGTTACGCTCAGTTTCTTCACCGCACACCGTGCGCTGCGACGCAGTGGATTGCAGCGCCAGGGCACTGGCGCTGCTGCAACGCTTGGCCGGGCTTTCATGACCCCCCGCACTTGCAGGGCCTGCGAACCCGGCGTGGCCCCGTTCTTGCTGAAATGGTGGGGTTACTTCAAAGGTACATCAACGGGGGCGTTTGCCTAGGGTGATGCCCAGGGAAAGTGGGCAACGCTTCGCGATATAGTCGCGCCCCGCAGTCGCTTCGGGCTGCGGTGGCTCACGAGGCCGTGGTCGAGGTGGTCGCAGTACTCCGCAACAATCAAGAACTGCGGGGTCGGCTGGAGGATCGAGTGGATTTTGCCGAACAACAACGCAACCCAGGCAAGCATGTCGTGGGCATTGGCGTCGTGCTGGCCCTGCATCTGGTGCTGGGTTGGGGTCTGGTCAATGGGCTGGCGCAGCGCTTCATCGAAGTGATCAAGTCCCCCCTGGAGACCAAGATCATCGAAGAGGTCAAGCCGCCGCCCCCGCCGCCGCCTGAAAACCTGCCGCCGCCGCCCAAGTTTGCGCCGCCGCCGCCGTCCTTCGTGCCGCCGCCCGAGGTGAACGTGAACCCGCCGCCCATGGCTGCGCCCACCATCACCACCACCCAGGTGGCGCCGCCGCCGACGCCCGTGCACGTGGCCCCAGCGCCGGTGGCCGCGCCGCCGGCACCCGTAGCGCGCGCAGCGGTGCGCACCGAACCCAAGGTTGACTTCGCGGGCAAATGCGAGCAACCCGAATACTCGCAAGCCGCGCGCCGGGCCGAAGCCCAGGGCACGGTGGTGGTGATCTACACGATGGACACCAACGGTGTCATCAATGAAGCCAGCGTCGAAAAATCATCGGGCCCCACCCGTGAACACAAGATGCTCGACCGCCTGACCATTGAGGCCGTAAGGGCCTGCAAGGGCACCCCGGGCACGCTGGACGGCAGGCCTGAAAAACTCACCTCCCGCGTCGCTTACGTCTGGAAGCTCACCGACTGATCCCCTTTCCCGTCACGAGCGCGGCTTCAGGGGCCGCGCAAGCCCGTTCCTTTGGAGTCCAAATGTCTATGAACCGAATCATCACTGCCCGCTCGTGGGTGGCCAAGTCGATAGCCACGCTTCTGGCTGGTTTTGTGCTGGCCGTCAGCATGCCCCTGTCGGCCCTGGCCCAAGCCGCGTCAGAGCCGGCCTCGGCGCCGGCCGCTGCGGCCCCTGCATCCGAAGCCGCCACCTCGGCCGCCCCCAAGCCTGCCGTGGGCGCCATCACTGAAGAAGCGGTCGACAACCCCTACGGCCTCAAGGCCCTGTGGACCCAGGGTGACGTGGTGGCCCACACAACGCTCATCATCATGGCCATCATGTCCATGGGCAGCTGGTACGTCATCTTCACCAAGCTGTTTGAACAGCATTCCATGATGAAGAGCGCCCGCTCCTCGGCCGACGCCTTCTGGAAGGCCGGCACCGTGAAGGCCGGCGTGGGCGCGCTGCAAGAAGGCTCGGCCTTCCGCTTCATCGCTGAACAAGGCATCAAGGCCAGCGAGCACCACGAAGGCACCATGGTCGAAGCCATCGACAAGCACACCTGGATCAGCATGTCGGTAGACCGCGCCGTGGGCAGCGTGCAAAACCGCCTGGGCGACGGCATGGCCGTGCTGGCCACGGTGGGCTCCACGGCGCCGTTCGTGGGCCTGTTTGGCACCGTCTGGGGCATCTACAACGCGCTGGTCAAGATCGGCATTAGTGGCCAGGCTTCCATCGACAAGGTGGCCGGCCCCGTGGGTGAATCGCTCATCATGACGGCCATCGGCTTGGCCGTGGCCGTGCCGGCCGTCATGGGCTACAACTGGCTGCTGCGCCGCAACAAGGCCGTGATGGACCAGACCAAGGCCTTTGCAGGCGACCTCCACAACGTGCTGCTGGCCGGCAAGCGGTAGTCTGAGCCCCCCAGACGCCCCAACCGGCGCCCCCTGCGGGGTGTGTGCCGGCCCGGGGTGGCCCGGCGCCGTTTGCTGCGGTTTGCTGCCGTGGCTTGTGCGCTGATAGGAGAACCCCATGTCGATGAACGTAGGCCCCGCTGACGACAGCGGTGAAGAGCAACTCAACAACAGCATCAACACCACGCCTTTGGTGGACGTGATGCTGGTGTTGCTGATCATCTTCTTGATCACGGTGCCGGTGGTCACGCAGTCCATCAAGCTCGAACTGCCCAAGGAACAGAACATCCCGCTGCTGACCAAGCCCGAAAACATCGTGCTGGCCGTCAACCGCGACGGCGAGGTCTATTGGGGCACCGAGCGCATGCCCGACCCCGAAGCCCTGGTCAACCGGCTGAAGATTGAATCCGTCAAGGAGCCGCAGCCCGAAGTGCACATCCGCGGCGACTCTGAAGTGCGCTATGAATCCGTGGGCCGCCTGGTGGTGGCCTGCCAACGCGCAGGCATCTTCAAGGTGGGTTTCATCACCGAGCCGCCTGCCGGCTCTGGCCGGCGCTTGAGGTAAGGAAAAAACCATGTCAATGAACGTAGGCTCGGCCAACAGCGAAGAAGAGGTGATGGTTGACATCAACACCACGCCGCTGATCGACGTGATGCTGGTGCTGCTGATCATGTTCATCATCACCATTCCCATCCAGACCCACGCGGTCAAGATGAACATGCCGGTGCCCAACAATTCGGCGCCGCCGCCACGGCCACCCGAGATCATCCGCATCGATGTCGACTTTGACGGCACCATCGGCTGGAACGGTGAAGTCATTCAGCCTGGTGACCGCGTTGCCATTGAAAGCCGCCTGGCGGCAGTGGCGGCGCAGGCCGACCAGCCCGAGGTGCACCTGCGCCCCAACAAGCTGGTGGTTTACAAACATGTGGCCATGATCATGGCCACAGCCCAGCGCCTGGGTGTCACCAAGATCGGCATCGTCGGCAACGAACAGTTCCTTTGACGGCCGATTGCTGACCCTTCCTTTGCGACCCTCCGGACCCCCTAGCGAAACATGAAGACCCTGCGCGCCCTTACCCTGGCCCTGGTGGCCGCAAGCTGGCTTGGCACCGGCCACGCCCAGGGCGTGCGTGCCGAAGTGGGCAAGCCACTGCAGCAGGCCGGCGACTACCTGCGTGCCGGCAAGGCCAAGGAAGCGCTGGCCAAGGTGCGCGAGGCCGACGCCGTGGGTGGCAAGACTGCCGCCGAGCAGCTCACCATTGACCGCATGAAAGCCGCTGCCGCGCAGCGCGCTGGCGACATGGCCACCGCCATCCAGGCGCTGGAATCCATCCACAGCAAGGCCAGCGGCGCCGAAGCAGGCCAGATCGCTGAACAACTGGCCTCGGCCTACGCGCAGCAGCGCAACAACGCCAAAGCCATTGAATGGCTCAACAAGGCCGTGGCTGCCGGCAACAACAGTGGCACCGTCAAACAACTGCAAAGCTACCTGCAGTCGGCCAGCGGCGACTTTGCCGCCATTGCCCGTGACGCCGGTGCGGCAGTGGCTGCTGCCGAACAAGGCGGCCGGCGTCCCGACGAAGGTGACCTGCTTCGCCTGGCCGACGCCCAGCAGCGTACCGGCAACATGAACGCCTATGTGGTGACGCTGGAAAAGCTGCTGCTCAACTACCCGAAGAAGGACTACTGGGTGGCCTACCTGGGCCGGCTGCCGCGCAAACCCGGTTTTGCCGATCGGTTCGGCCTGGATCTGATGCGCCTGCGCCTGGCCACCGGCACCCTGGTCAAGACCGATGACTTCATGGAAATGGCCCAGCTCGCATTGCAGGCCGGCCTGCCCGCCGAGGCCCGGCGCATCGCCGATCAGGGCTTCAAGGCGGGTGCCCTGGGAACCGGCGCCGAAGCCGCGCGTCACCAGCGTCTGCGCGACTTGGCCATCAAACAAGAGTCCGAGGCCAAGACCAGCCTGCCCAACCAGGTGACCGAAGCGGGGGGCATCAAAGAGGGCGACGCGCTGGTCAAGGTGGGCTACGCCTTTGTCTCGCTCGGTGAGGTCGACAAGGGCATCGAGATGATTCAGCAAGGCATCGCCAAGGGCAGCCTCAAGCGCCCCGAAGACGCCAAGCTGCGCCTGGGCATGGCGCAGCTTCAGTCGGCCAAGGGCCGGGCGGCCGCAGTGCAGACCCTGCGCAGCGTGAAGGGCACTGACGGCGCGGCTGAAATCGCCAGGCTGTGGACTGTCGTCGGCACGCCCTGACGCCACGGCGGCACCTTGGCCGCGGCTGAAGACACCCGGCCCACGCCGGTCGACACCGAAACCCGCGCCAGCGCGCAGGACCACATGGCGCTGCGGCTGTGGCTGCGCCTGCTGGCCTGCACCAACCACATTGAAGCCCCGCTGCGCACGCGCTTGCGCGAGCAGTTTTCTGGCTCGCTGCCCCGCTTTGACCTGATGGCGCAGCTTGACCGCCACCCGGGCGGCATGAAGATGCGTGAGCTCTCGCGCCGGCTCATGGTGACCGGCGGCAACGTCACCGGCCTGACCGACCGGCTGGTGGCCGAAGGCCTGGTGGCGCGGCATGACGACCCGGCCGACCGGCGCGCCTGCACGGTGCAGCTCACGCCCGAAGGCACACGGCAGTTTCGCGCCATGGCGCGCGCGCACGAAGCCTGGGTGGCCGAGCTCTTCAGCGGCCTGAGTGCGGCGCAGCAGGGCCAGCTCTTTGCGCTGCTGGGGCAGCTCAAGCAATCATTGCAGAGCGACTGAAGGCCATGCAGCCAAGCCCGCATGCAGCGCGTGCAGCGGCCTCCGACGCGGCCGCTCAGCCGGACGGGGTGGTGCACTTGAGGATGGCCGCCACCAACGTGTGCAGGTCCACCGGCTTGCTGACATAGGCCCACATGCCGGCGGCCAGGCACTTGTCGCGCTCGTCAGCCAGTGCATGCGCCGTCAGGCCGATGACCGGCAGCCTCGGGGCAATTTCAACAATGTGCCGGGTGGCTTGGTAGCCGTCCATCACCGGCATCTGCACGTCCATCAGCACGGCGTCAAAGGCCGCTGCGCCCGCTTCATGGATGCGGTCTATCGCCACCTGGCCGTTCTCTGCAAACCAGACCTGCGCTCCTTTGTGCGTCAGCATGGCTTCCAGCAGCACGCGGTTGACTTCCACGTCTTCGGCCGC
>CAZUKT010000152.1:0-9266 GCA_964620975.1 uncultured Rubrivivax sp.
CCGGCGCTGGTGGTGGTGCCCAGGCCGTTCATCGTGCCGGCGGTCCCGACCGCGCTGCCGCTGACGCTGAGCGTGCCGCTGCCGCCCAGCGTGCCCGAAGACTGCAGGTAGCGCGCCGCCGTGGCGTCGGCACCCAGGTTGAGGGCCCCGCTGCCGCTCAGCTCCAGCAGGCCGGCAAAGTCCTTGGTGCCCACGGTGTTGACCGTGGCACCGCTCAGAAGCACGCGGCCGTTGGCGGCGCTGGCCACCGTGCCGCCCAGTGTGTAGGTGCCGCCGCTGAAGGCCAGCGTCGTGTTGTCGGCGATGTTGAAGGTGCCCACGCTGCTGCCGCCGGCGCTCAGCCGCAGGGTGCCGTTGTCCAGGTGAACCACGCCGCTGCCGGGCGTGGCGTTGCCGTTGACGAAGGCGATCGCGAAGTCGGTGGTGCCGGCGCCGGACTTGCTGTAGCTGCCGATGTTGTTGAAGGTGGAGACGCCGCCGAAATCGGGCGAGATGGTGCTGTCGAAGGCCAGTTGGTCGGCCCAAGTGCCGCTGTTGTTGATGACGGCGCCGCCGCCGGTGCGGATGCGGCTGGTGCCGTTGCTGGTGTTGGTCCAGGTGGTGGCGCCTGCGGTGTTGAGCACGCGGCCGCCGGAGAGGTCTTTGGTACTGGCGCCGCTGATGGCCAGTGCGCCCTGCACCGTGGTGCTGCCGGTGCTGGTCATGGTGCCGCCGGTCCAAGCCGCGTCACCCGAAATCGTGAGCGCCTGGCTGCCGCCGACCGAGCCACCCGACAGCGCCAGCGTGCTCATGGTCACGCCGGCCAGGTTGTTGAAATTGGCCGCGCCGCTGCTGACGACCAGGTTGCCGCCGCTGTTGGCCACGCTGCCGGTGAAGTTGGCGGTGCCGCCATTGACCGTGGTGGTGCCGGCCACGTTGTAGCTGCCGGCCAGGGTGGTGGTGCCGCCGCTGAACACCACGTTGGGGTTGCTCACGCTGGATCCAGCCTGCAAGTCGGCCACGCCACCGCTGAAGATCAGCAGGCCGGGGCCCTGAAAACTGCCGCTGCTGACGCCGCCGCCGCCCAGCGACAACACGCCGGCATTGACGTTGACCACGCCGGTGCCGGCGCCGGAGGTGGTGTTGTCGAAGGCGATGCCGATCGTGGTCGTGCCGGCGCCAGTCTTGTTGTAGACACCCTGGTTGACGAAGTGAGCCGTGCCACCGAAATCGGGCGACATGCCGCTGTCGAAGGCCTGCTGGTCGGCCCAGGTGCCGGTGTTGGTGATGACGGCGCTGCCGCCGGTGCGGATGCGGCCGTTGCCGGCGGCGGTGTTGGTCCAGGTGGTGGTGCCTGCGGTGTTGAGCACACGGCCGCCGGTCAGGTCCTTGATGCTGGCGCCGCTGATGGCCAGCGCGCCCTGCGCCGTGGTGCTGCCGGTGCTGGTCATGGTGCCGCCGGTCCAACTGGCGTCGCCCGAGACGGTGAGCGACTGGCTGCCGCCGACCGAGCCGCCCGACAGCGCCAGCGTGCTGACGGTGACGCCGGCCAGATTGCTGAAGTTGGCTGCGCCACTGCTGACGACCAGGTTGCCGCCGCTGTTGGCCACCGTGCCGGTGAAGTTGGCGGTGCCGCCGTTGACGGTGGTGGTGCCGGCCACGCTGTAGCTGCCAGCCAGGTTGGTGGTGCCGCCGCTGAACACCACGTTGGGGTTGCTCACGCTGGAGCCGGCCTGCAAGTTGGCCAGGCCACCGCTGAAGACCAGCGTGCCTGGCCCCTGAAAGCTGCCGTTGCTGCTGCCGCCACCGCCCAGCGACAAGACGCCGGCGTTGACGTTGACCACGCCAGTGCCGGCGCCGGAGGTGGTGTTGTCGAAGGCGATACCGATCGTGGTCGTGCCGGCGCCGGTCTTGTTGTAGACACCCTGGTTGGTGAAGAGGGCCGTGCCGCCGAAGTCGGCCGAGATGCCGCTGTCGAAGGCCTGCTGGTCGGCCCAGGTGCCGGTGTTGGTGATGATGGCGCTGCCGCCGGTGCGGATGCGGCCGTTGCCGGCGGCGGTGTTGGTCCAGGTGGTATTGCCCGAGACGAGGGTGCGGCTGCCGGTCAGGTCCTTGAGCCCGGCGCCGCTGATCACCAGGCTGCCATTGGCCAGGGTGCGGCCGGTGCCGGTCATGGTGCCGCTGGTCCAGGTGGCGGCGCCACTGACCGCGAGATCCTGCGTGCCGCCGAGCGTGCCACCGGACAACGCCAGTGTGCCCATGCTCACGCCGGCCAGATTGTTGAAGGTGGCGCTGCCGCTGCTCAAGACCAGGTTGCCACCGCTGCCCGTCACCGTGCCGGTGAAGTTGGCAATGCCGCCGTTGACGGTGGTGGTGCCGGCCACGTTGTAGCTGCCGGCCAAGGTGGTGGTGCCACCGCTGAATTGCACGTTGGGGTTGGCCACGCTGGAGCCGGCCAGCAGGTTGTGCGTGCCAGCGCCAAAGACCAGCAGGCCTGGCCCCTGGAAGCTGCCGTTGCTGCTGCCGCCGCCGCTCAGCAACAAGGTACCGGCGTCGACGTTGACCACGCCGGTGCCGGCGCCCGTGGTGGTGTTGTCGAAAGCGATGCCGATCGTGGTCGTGCCCGCGCCGGACTTGTTGTACACGCCCTGGTTGTCAAAGCGGGCCGAACCGCCAAAGTCAGCCGAGATGCCGCTGTCGAAGGCCTGTTGGTCGGCCCAGGTGCCGGTGTTGGTGATGACCGCACTGCCGCCGGTGCGGATGCGGCCGTTGCCGGCGGCGGTGTTGGTCCAGGTGGTGTTGCCCGAGACGAGGATGCGGCCACCGGTCAAGTCTTTCATCGCCGCGCCGCTCAAGGCCAGGCCACCGTCGGCCTGGGTGCGGCCGGTGCCGGTCATGGTGCCGCTGGCCCAGGTGGTGGCGCCGCTGACCGTGGTGGTCGACGTGCCGCCCAGCGTGCCGCCGGTCAGGCTCAGCGTGCCGGTGCTCACGCCGCCGGTATTGTTGAAGCTCAAGCCGCCGCTGCTGAGTTGCAGCGTGCTCACGGCAAAGGCCTGCGTGTTGTTGAACACGCCCGTGCCGCCGCTGGCGACGATGGACGAGCCGACGCCGGACACCGTGCCGCTGAAGGTGCTGGTGCCGCCGCTGAACACGGTGGAGGTGCCGGCGTTGAAGCTGCCGGCCACGGTGTTGGTGCCGACGGTGAATTCGACCGTGCCGGCCGTGTTGACGCTGGACCCGGCCAGCAGTGCATGGCCGCCGCCGAAGGCCAGCGTGGTGCCGGCCACGCCGCTGAAGCTGCCGTTGCCGCTGCCGCCGCCATTCAGGCGCAGGCTGCCGGCATCGACGGCCACCACGCCGGTGCCTGCACCCGTGGAGTTGTTGTTGAACGCGATGTTGATGCTGGTGGTGCCGGCGCCGCTCTTGGTATAGGAGCCGCTGTTGACGAAGGTGGCGCTGCCGCCGAAGTCGGGCGAGATGGCCCCGTTGAAGGCCTGCTGGTCGAGCCAGCTGCCGGTGTTGTCAATGACGGCACCGGAGCTGGTGCGGATGCGGCCGTTGTCGGCGGCGGTGTTGGTCCAGGTGGTGGTGCCGGCCGTGCCCAGCGTGCGGCCACCGGTCAGGTCCTTGGTCGCGGCGCCGCTGATGGTCAAACCACCGTCGGCCTGGGTGCGGCCGGTGCCGGTCATGGTGCCGCTGGTCCAGGTGCTGGGGCCACTGAAGCGGGCAGTCGCTGACCCTGCCAGCGTGCCGCCACTCAGTGCCAGCGTGGTGGCGGTCAGGCCGCCGGTGTTGCTGAAGGTGATGCCGCCAGCGCTGAGGCTCACGCTGCCCGTGCCCAGCGCCTGCGCGTTGTTGAAGACACCGGTGCCGCCGCTGGCGGCCATGCTGCCGCCCACACTGGCCACGGTGCCGGTGAAGGTGGTGGTGCCGCCGCTGAAGACGGTGGACGTGGTGGCGCTGTAACTGCCGCCGACGGTGTTGTTGACCGAGCCGACAAATTCAACCGTACCGCCGCTGCTGACGCTGGACCCTGCCTGCAGTGTGTGGCCACCACCAAAGCCCAGCGTGGTGCCGGCCAGCGCGGCGAAGCTGCCGTTGCTGGTGCCGCCACCGGCCAGGCGCAGCCCCCCGACGTTGACTGTGACGACGCCGGTGCCCGGGCCGCTGGACGTGTTGTTGAAGGCAATCGCAATCGTCGTGGTGCCGCCACCCGACTTGGTGTAGCTGCCCGTGTTGTTGAAGTTGGCGGTGCCGCCGAAATCGGGCGATATGGCGCCGTTGAAGGCCTGCTGGTCCAGCCAACTGCCGCTGTTGTTGATGACCGCCCCGTTGCCGGTGCGGATGCGGCCGTTGTCGTTGGCGGTGTTGGTCCAGGTGGTGGTGCCGGCCGTGGCCAGCGTGCGGCCGGCGGTCAGGTCCTTGGTGCCAGCGCCTGAGAACGCAAAGGTGCCGGTGGACGTTGTCACGCCCGCGCCGGTCATCGTGCCGTTGGTCCAGATGCCGGCGCCGCTGATCGCCACGGCGCCGGTACCGGCCAGTGTGCCGCTGCTGAGCGTGAAGTCAGCGATGGTGGACGCAGCGCTGGTTGTCAGCGAGCCGCCGCTGCCCAGCGTGAGGCGGCCGCTGCCGCTGAAGCTGACGATCGTGAAGGCGGTGCGGACTTCGGTGTTGAAGGCACCCAGGTCGGCGCTGTCGGCGGCGCCGGGCAGTTGGCCGCCGTTCCAGTTGGTCAACAAGTCCCAGAACGATGCATTGGGCCCCACCCAGCTGATGGTGGCCGCCATGGCCGGCTGCGCACCCAACAACAGGCCGGCGGCCAGGGCGATGGGCTTGATCGATGTCGGGCGGCTGGGCTTGCGTGGCATGGGTCACTCCTTGGTGCTGCATCTGCGGCGGCGGATGCGGCCGAAACGGGTCTTGGCTGCTGCCGCCTGTGCGCCACCCGGGCCCCCTGAATCAGGGGTGCAGGTGGCTGCACAGGCTGCGGTTTCCGGCCCCAACCGGGCCCGGCGCGTGGGTGCGGGCCCCACATCCGGGCCGCCGAAGGGCAGTGATGTGGGCGTCCGTCCCCGTGCATGCGCTGGGCAAGGTCAAGGCCGAAGTCAGTGTCGGCGGCGGGGTGTTAGGCAGGCGTTAGTTGCCGGCCCTGCGGTGCATGGCCGGCTCGGCCCTGACACGGATGGCTGTGGCATTAACGCCCAACTAACGCGTAACTGGTTACAAGCCGGGTGGACGGGTGTTGGTGGGTGTGGGCGCGTGCTTGTGTGTCGGGTGCGCTGGGGTGCTTTTGGGTGCGGGCAGCCGCTGCGGCGGTGGAGGCGGGCATGGTGATGCGGGGTGTGGCGCGCGGTGTGGCGCAGGGTGGAACGCAAGGTCGAACCCAAGGCGAGGTGCACGCCGTGGCGCACGGCACGGCGCGGCGGGCTGTGCGCGCCGATACTGTTGTCATGCGTCTGCAATTGGCTGTCTCGCCCTGCGTGCTGCGCCCCCAGGGCGCGCCGTTGCCGTTGGCCCCGCGTGACGCGGCCTTGCTGGCCTGGCTGGCGCTGGAAGGCCCCACCCCACGCACCCGCCTGGCCCAGTTGTTGTGGCCTGCCAGCAGCCCCGATGCCGCCCGCAACAACCTGCGCCAGCGCTTGTTTCAGCTGCGCAAGCAAGCGGGCGCCGATTTGGCCACCGGGCCTGTGCTGCTGGCCCTGGCAGGTGGCGTGCAACATGACCTGGACGGCGCCGCCACGCTGCTGGGCAAGGAGCCGCTGGACCTGGGTGACGAATTTGCTGCCTGGCTGCAGCACCAGCGCCAGCGGCTGGGCCAGGGCACACGGCGGGGCCTGGCCGATCTGGCCGATCTGGCCGAGCGCACTGGAGACTGGCCGCAGGCACTGGCCCACGCCGAGGCTGTGCTGGCGCTGGCGCCGCTGGCTGAAGACGCCCACCGGCGGCTCATTCGCCTGCACTACCTGGCGGGCGACCGCGCCGCCGCCTTGCTGGCCTTTGACCACTGCGAAAAACTGCTCAAGCACGAAGTGGGCACCTTGCCTTCGGCCGAGACACTGCAGTTGCTGAGCCTGGTGGAATCGGGCGCACCAGCACCGGGCTGGCGCCCCCGTGTGCTGCCGGCTTCGCTGCGGCGGCCGCCCCATGACGTGGGGCGTGGTGCCGAGTTGCGTGCGCTGCGGGCCGCCTGGCAGACCGGCGAACGAGTGGTGGTGGCTGGCGAGCCGGGCATCGGCAAGTCACGCCTGCTGGCGGCGCTGGCCGCAGACTGGCCCCAGGTGCTGACCGTCAAGGCGCGGCCTGGCGACGCCGCCGTGCCGCTGGCGCTGGTGGCGCGTGTGGTGGACGCGCTGGCCGCGCGGCATCCGGCCTGGGCCCTGCGGCCCGACGCTGTAGCGCTGCGTGTGGCACTGGCCAGCGCGCCGGGGGGCACCACAGGCGCCATGCCTGGCACCACGCCGGCGGTTGTGCCGGCCGTCATGCTGCAGCCCGAGTCCGAGCCAGCGCTCGGCGCGGCGCAGGCGCCCAAGCCGCACGGCTTTGGGCCGTCTGCGGTGCGCCCGTCGCCACGCCCGTTGTTGCCGTTGCTGCTGGAGGCGCTGGCCTCTTGCCGTGTCGAGTCTGCCGCCCTGGTGCTGGACGACTGGCAGTTTGCCGACGACACCAGCGTGGCCTTGCTGGAAGAAGTGCTGGACGCCGTGACCCTGGCCGACTGGCGCATCGGCATTGCCACGCGCACGCTGGCCGGCCCCGAAGCCGAACAGCGCCTGGCGCGCCTGCGCCAGCGGGGCGGGCTGCGCGTGGTGGACTTGCAGCCGCTGGACGCCAAGGCAGTGTCGGCGCTGGTGGATTCACTGGGCCTGGGTGCGCAGGGCGTGCCCGCGCTGGCCCAGGCACTGGTGCAGCGTGTGGGCGGCAACCCGCTGTACCTGCTGGAAGCGCTGCGCCACCTGATGGAAGCGGGCACGCCGCTGCAGCCGCAATACGTGCAGGTGCCGCCGCAGGTGCGTGACATGGTGGCGCAGCGCCTGCAGCACCTGCCGGAACGGGCGCGCCAATTGCTCTACGCCGCCGCCGTGGCCGAAGGCGAATTCAGCGTCACCCTGGCCGAGGCCGTGACCGGCCGCGACGCGCTGGAACTGCTGGAAGCCTGGGGCCTGCTGGAGCAGCAAGGCCTTTTTGGCGCCCACGGCATCGTGCACGACGTGTACGCCGAGGCGGTGCTGGGCCAGTTGCCCGGCCCCATCAGCCGTGTGTTGCATGGCCGTGTGGCCGCGTTTCTTGAAGGCCAGCCGCACCAGCCGGCGCGGCTGGCGGCGCACTGGCGTGCCGCCGGCCAAGACCCGCGCGCCGTGGTGCACCTGGTGGCAGCCGCACGCCAGGCCTGGCACGCTGCCAACGCCCATGACTGTTTTGAACTTTTCCAGCAGGCCGCCCACATTGAAGCGGCGCGGGGCCGCGAAGCGCAGGCCTTTGACATCTGGTTTGACTGTGCCGACGCCGTCACCGAAATCGGCACCCCGGCCTTGACCGTGGCTTGCCTGCAGGCGCTGCGCCCGCTGGCCTGCAACGAGGTGCAGGACTTGCGTGTGCGGCTGATGCAGGCGGTGGTGCGGTCTGCCACCGGCCATCTTGAGCAGGGCATGGTTGAGGCGACCGGCCTGCTGGGCGACGCCATCGCGCTGGGTGACCACCGCGTGGAATGCGAATGCCGGTTTGCCATTGCCAACCGCGCCGCCGCCGACGGCCGTTTCGACGACGCCCTGCAGCACCTGGCGGCCGGTGAACGCCTGATGCGTGACCACGGCGACCCACGGCGCGCGGCGGCGCTGGCTGCGAGCATGGCGCTGGTGCTGGGCCTGCGCGGCCAGGCTCGCCTGGCCTTGCGTGAACAGACCCGCATGCTGCCGCTGCTGGCGGCCGCCAACGACACGGCCACCTGGACCGTGGTGTGCTCGGCCAAGGCGCTGCAGCACATGCGCCAGGGCGACCTGCCCGCCGCCCTGCAAGAGGCCCGGCGCGCCCGCGCCGCAGCCGCGCGCGACTCCATTGCCACGCCCGACACTGCGGTCATCTTGCGCAACCTGTTGGACACCTTCCGCTGGGGCCCTTGCCTGGGTGAAGGGCTGGAAGTGGCTGACGAATTCAACCAGCGCCTGGCCAAACAGGGCGACTACCCTCACGCGCTGGAGCCCATCGCCACGCTGTATGTGCTGCTTGGGCGTGCCGACCTGGCGCAGCCGCTGCTGCAGGCCCAGCTGCGGCGGCCGCCGGCGCGGGCCCGCGAGCAAATGCGCGTGCACCTGCTGCAGCACCAGTTGGCGCGCATGGCCGGTGGCGGGGCGGCCGCCTGGCCGCAGCACGCCCTGACCGGCGAAGACCTGCCCCTGTCGGCCGAATGGGCCTTGTGGTCAGGGCTGGCGGCCGAGCCGCCCTGGGGGCCCGAAGACCTGCACGGGGTGGCGCAACGCTGCCATCACGCCGGGCTGCTGCCGCTGGCACAGGCCGTGGCGTCATTGGTGGTGTGGCGCCGGCTGCAGCAGGGCGCCGGGGCGGGCGCCGGTGGCGCGCACACGCCGCCAGCCCACGCCGCAGCGCTGTCTGGCCTGCACGGCGCCACGCCCTGGGTGGCGCTGTGGGCCGGCCTGGCTTGGCAAAGCCTGGGCGACACCGCCGCCGCGCGTGCGGTGGTGCAAGCCGGCCTTGCGTGGCTGCGCGACACGGCCTGCCCCACGCTGCCCGAAGCCTTTCAGGCGTCGTATCTGGGCCGCCACCCGGTGCACGTGGCGCTGGCAGAACTGGGGCTGCGCCTGGCCGCATGACCTGGCGCGCCATCCGTTGCCAGGGCGGCAAGCACGCCGCGACTTCGCTTCTGGTCCACGCTCACATCGCTGGCGCGATATGAGCGCAGCCCACGCACTGCCAAACCGCGCTCCGCGCGGCGGGCTTACAGCCCGGCTGCGGCGCGCAGCGCCGCAACTTTGTCAGTGCGTTCCCACGAAAACTCGGGTTCTTCGCGGCCGAAGTGGCCGTAGGCCGCCGTCTTTTCATAGATCGGGCGCAGCAGATCGAGCATCTGGATGATGCCCTTGGGGCGCAGGTCAAAGATGTCGCCACGGGCCACGATGGCCGACAGCATTTCGTCGGAGACGACGCCCGTGCCTTCGGTGTAGACCGTGATGTTCATGGGCTTGGCCACGCCAATGGCATACGCCACCTGAATCTGGCACTGCTTGGCCAGGCCGGCGGCCACGATGTTCTTGGCCACATAGCGCGCGGCATAGGCG
>CAZUKT010000153.1:0-9225 GCA_964620975.1 uncultured Rubrivivax sp.
CGCAGCACCTTCAGGTACAACTCGCGCCCGCCCACGTTGGCCAGCACGGCAGTGAAGACGATGTTGTCCTGCCAGCTTTGCCCGCCGTGCGCCAGCGGCACCAGGCCGGCGGCCTTGAGCTTGTCGAGCGCGGCAAAGAGTTCGTCCATGGTGCGCGGGTCAGACGCGATGCCGGCTTTCTTGAAGGCGGCCTTGCTGGTCCAGATCCAGGCCGGCATGTGGATGCTCACCGGTGCCGCGTAGTAATGGCCACGCACCTTGATGACGCTGAGCACGGTCTCGGGCAAGAACTTGTCCCAGCCGTCGCGTGCGGCCACTTCGTCCATGTGGTTCAGCATGCCCTGGTCCACGATGTCCAGGAACTGCCGGCTGGTGTTGAACTGCGCCGCCGTGGGCGGGTTGCCACCCACGATGCGGTTGATGGTCACGCTGCGCGCTTGTTCACCCAGCGCCACGGCCATGTCCACCCAGCTGCCACCGGCACTGCGGTAGGCGTCGGCCAGGGTCTTGACGGCGGCCGACTCGCCGCCCGAGGTCCACCAGTGGATGACTTCGGCCCTGGGGCCCGCCGCAGCCTGGGCCTGCGTCTGCGCATGCGCCGGAGGTGCGGCAAGCGCGCTCAGGCACAGCACAAGCACTGTGGCCAGCTGTGTCGCAAGCGTCTTGTGAATGTTCATGCGGGTTGCGCCTTCAAGAAGCTGCGGTACCAATGCCCACTGGCCTTGAGCGTGCGCTGCTGCGTGGTGTAGTCCACGTAGGTGATGCCAAAGCGTCGCACATAACCTTCGGCCCACTCAAAGTTGTCGAGCAGGCTCCAGGCAAAGTAGCCCTTCAGCGGCACGCCCTTTTGCAGCGCAAAGCTGGCCGCCTGCAGGTGGCGCGCCAGGTAGCTGCGACGCTGCACGTCGTTGATGCTGCCGTCGGCCTGCACCACGTCGTCAAACGTGGAGCCGTTTTCCGTCAGGTAGACCTGCGGCGGGTTCCAGTCGCGCTGCACGCGGGTCAGCAGGTCCACCATGCCTTGCGGTGACACCTCCCAGCCAAAGGCGGTGCGCTCCACACCGTGTTTTTCAACCACCCGCGTGGCCACGGGCGATTCATGCGGCTTGAGCGGCGCGCTGCCACGCGGTGCGTCGGCCACCACTTCAGGAAAGTAGTAGTTCACGCCCAGAAAGTCGGTGGGCGTGGCAATGATCTTCATGTCGGTGTCAATGGTGGCCGGCGCCAGGCCGCCCAGCATGGCCCAGGTGTCGGCCGGGTAGCCACGGCCGTACAGCGGGTCAAGAAACCAGCGGTTGCGCAGGCCGTCGTGGCGGCGTGCGGCGGCCACGTCTTCGGGGCTGTCAGACGCCGGCACGATGGGGTGCAGGCTGAGCGTGATGCCCACCTGCGCGCCGGGCGCGTTGCTGCGAATCACCGGCACCGCCAGGCCGTGTGACAACAGCAGGTTGTGGCACACCTGCAGCGCCGAGCGGAAATTGCGGATGCCGGGCGCGTGGTTGCCTTCATGGTGGCCCAAGAAGGCGGTGCACCAGGGTTCGTTGTGCGTGATCCAGTGTTTGACACGGTCGCCCAGCTTGCGTGTCACGGCGTCCACGTATTCCTCAAACGCGTCCACCGTGTGGCGGCGCATCCAGCCGCCGTTTTCTTGCAGCGCCTGCGGCAGGTCCCAGTGGTAGAGCGTGGCCCACGGCTGCAGGCCGCGTTCGAGCATGCCGTCTACCAGGCGTGAATAAAAGTCCAGCCCCACCACGTTGGCCTGGCCGCCCTGGCCGTGCGCAAAGATGCGCGGCCAGGCGATGGAAAAACGGTAGGCGTTGACGCCCAGGCTCTGCGCCAGGTCCAGGTCTTGCGGCCAGCGGTGGTAGTGGTCGCAAGCCACGGCGCCACTGCTGCCGTCGCGGATGTGGCCGGGTGTCGCGCAAAAGCGGTCCCAGATGGATTCACCCCTGCAGCCTTCTTCTGCCGCGCCTTCAATCTGGTACGACGACGTTGAACAACCCCAGCGGAAACCGGGCGGAAAGTCAGCGCGCTGGATCTGGGGCAGGTCGGTGGAAATGGCAGTGGCGGTCATGGGGTGGGTCTGCAAATGGGCAGCGCCGGGCTGGGTTGGCCTGGGCGGCTGCATAGGCGGTCTGGCAGGCCCCAACCCGCAACGCTGCGCGTGGGGGCCCAAGGCAAAGAGAATTGTTAACGACGGCACCGTCGCATTAATGTGCCGTTAACCCTTAAGGCCAGTCCAGGTGCCGCACAGGCCGGCACCGGGCGCTGAAGCCGCATTCTCATGTGTGGCAAGGCCTTCAGGGTTATCACGGCCATTCGCTGTGTAATAAATCATTAAGCTTCGCGACTTTCCAGAGATGCCAGAAGCGATTCCCGCCCCATGACACACCCGCAGCCTACCCGCCGCGCCCTGCTTGCCGCTGGCCTGCTGGGGCTGCAGGCGTCGCGGGCCACGGCAGCGCCGGCGCCGCCCGAAGCCGCCGCCACCATCACCGTGGCGGCGTTTCCGCTGGTGGACGAGATCGTGGCCGCCGCACTGCCCCGCTGGAACGCGCTGCACCCCAACGTGCGCATCAAGGTTGTCAGCCGCCAGTACCAAGACCACCACACCGCCATGACCACGGCGCTGTCCACGTCGGTGCTGCTGCCTGACGTGATGGCGCTGGAGGTGAGCTTCGTGGGCCGCTTTGCCCACGGCCTGGGCCTGGAAGACCTGGCGCAGGCACCCTACAACGTGGCTGCGCTGCGCCCGCGTTTTGTGCCCTACGCCTATGACCAGGCCACCAACCGCCGCGGGGCCGTGGTGGCCGTGCCCACCGACGTGGGCCCCGGCACGCTGCTGTACCGGCAAGACATCCTGGCGCGTGCCGGTGTCGACCCGGCCATGTTGAGCACCTGGGACGGCTACGTGGCCGCAGGCGAAAAGATCAAGGCCGCCACCGGCGCGCACCTGGTGGCGCATGTGCAGCAGATCAAGGACATCCTCATCCGCACCGGCCTGCAGCCGGGCCAGGGGCTGTACTTCGACCGCGACTCGCGGGTGCTGGTCAATTCACCGCGCTTTGTGCGTGCGTTTGAATTGGCGCGGCGCGTGCGCAAGGCCAAGCTCGATGCACGCATCACGGCATGGTCCAACGAATGGGCCGAAGGCTTCAAGCGCGGCACCTTGGCCACAGAACTTTCAGGCGCATGGATCGTGGGCCAGCTCAGCAACTGGGTGGCACCCGACACCCGCGGCCTGTGGCGCGTGGCACAGTTTCCAGAAGGTGCGTTTGCCGGCTACGGCGGCGCCTTTTACGCCATACCGCGCCGTGCCAACCCCGCACACAAGGCGCTGGCCTGGCAGTTCATACAGATGATGACGCTGGACCCCGCGCTGCAGGCCATGGCCTTCCGCAAGTTCGACGCCTTTCCGGCGCTGGTGGAAACGCACGCCGACCCCTTCTTTGGCGAGCCCGTGGCATTCTTGGGCGGGCAGCCGGCACGGCTGCTGTGGCGCGACGCCGCCCAACACATTCAGGCCGCGCCGCTGCACAAACAAAACGGCTTTGCCGAAGAAGTGATTGGCACCGAACTCGACAACGTGCTCGACCGTGGCAAGGACATCGGCGCCGCGCTGGCCGACGCCGAGCGGCTGTTGCAAAGGCGGGCCTTCCGATGAAATCAACTTGCTTGCTGCGGCCCCCAGTGCGCGGCCCTGGCCGGCCCCACACACACGCCACGCTGTGCATGGTTTGCGGAGGTGCCCTGTGAACCTGCTGCGCCGTTTGGGTGTGCCCGCGCTGTCACCGCGCTGGGCACCCTATGTCTTCATCAGCCCCTTTCTGCTGCTGTTTGCGGTGTTCGGGGTGTTCCCGTTGTGCTTTTCGTTGTACCTGGCGTTCCAGAGTTGGGAGCCCACCAGCGGCTTGCAGGCGATGGACTTTGTGGGCCTGGACAACTTTGCCTTTGCGCTGCAGGACGAATGGTTCTGGAAGTCATTGAAAAACACCTTGTGGCTGGCCGTTGCTTCGGGCCTGCCGCAGCACCTGGTGGCCATTCCGCTGGCGGTGTTCATCCACAACGGATTTGTGCGCTCGCGTGACGTGGTCATCGGCGCCTACTTCTTGCCGTACATCACGTCCACGGTGGCCATTGCCATCATGTTCAGTTCACTCTTTTCCACCGACTACGGCCTCGTCAACGTGGGCCTGAACGCGCTCTTTGGCATCGAGCGCATCGACTGGCTGAACCAGCCGCAGAACATCAAGCCGGCCATTGCGCTGATCGTGTTCTGGCGCTACCTGGGCTTCAATACGGTGCTCTATCTGGCCGCGCTGCAGACCATCCCCAAGGACTTGTACGAAGCCGCCGACATGGACGGCGCCGGGCGCTTCCAGCAGTTCTGGTGCATCACGCTGCCGAGCCTGAAACCAATGATCTACTTTGGCGTCATGCTCAGCGTGATCGGCGGGCTGCAGATCTTTGAAGAGCCCTTCATCCTGACCGGTGGGCGCGGCGGCTCTGACCAGGCCGGCATGACGGCCGCCGTGTACCTGTACCGCATGGCCTTTGACTACAACGACTTTGGCGGCGCCAGCGCCATGTCGTGGCTGCTGTTTGCGGTAGTGGTGGTGCTCACCTGGCTGACCAACCGCGCTTTCAAGCCCAAGGGGGATGCAGCATGAGCGCGCCGGGCCGCTCCCAAGCGCTCATCCCGCAGCGCACAGCGCGGAGGGTAGTCCAGTGAGCCGTGCACTGGCGCAGACCCCGCCGCGTGGCCACGGTTTGTCCACCTGGGCCGCCTACGCCCTGGTGGGCGTGGGCGCGCTCATCATGCTGGCGCCGTTCTACTTCATGTTTGTGTTTGCCACGCATTCACGCACACAGATCTTCAGCCTGCCACTGCCGCTGTTCTTTGGCGAGCACCTGGCCGAGAACATCAAGATCCTGACCACACGCCTGCCCTTCTGGCGCAACCTGGGCTGGAGCTTGTACGTGGCCATCGCGTCCACCGCGCTCACGCTGCTGTTTTGCAGCATGGGCGGTTATGCCTTTGCGCGCATGCAATTCCGCTTCAAGAACGCACTCTTCGCGCTGGTCATGGCCACCATGCTGTTGCCGTCGTTCATGAGCATGATTCCCACCTTCATGATCATGGACGCGCTGGGCTGGATAGACCAGCACCGCGCGCTGTACATCCCCGGCGCGGCCAGCGCCTTTGGCATCTTCCTGATGCGCCAGTTTGTCAGCACTGCCGTGCCACCCGACCTGATTGAAGCCGCGCGCATGGACGGCTGCGGTGAATTCGGCATCTACTGGCGCATCGTGCTGCCGCTGCTCAAGCCCGCGCTGGGCACACTGGGGCTGATCACCTTCATCTCGTCGTGGAACAACTTTGTCGGGCCGCTGATCGTGATGCGCAGCGGTGAAAACTACACGCTGCCGCTGGCGCTGCGTGCGCTGCAAAGCCCCGTCAACACCGAATGGGGTGCGCTGATGGCCGGTTCGGCCATTGCCACCTTGCCCCTGATCGTGCTGTTTGCGATCTCATCACGCCAGCTCATTGCCGGCCTGACCGCTGGCGCCGTGAAGTAACGCGCCTTGATCCCTTCAGCACACCGCCCGCTTGCATGACAAACCGCCTGCACACCCGCTTTCCGCACGACTTTGCCTGGGGCGTGGCCACCAGCGCCTTTCAGATTGAAGGCGCCGCCACCGCCGACGGCAAGGGCCCGTCCATCTGGGACACCTTCTGCCAACAAAGTGGCGCCATCGCCGACGCCAGCCACGGTGACCTGGCCTGCGACCACTACAACCGGCTTGACGCCGACCTGGACCTCATTGCGTCGATGGGCGTCACCGGCTACCGCTTTTCTGTCAGCTGGCCGCGTGTGCAGCCGCTGGGCCAGGGCGCATGGAACCCGTTGGGCCTGGCCTTCTACGACCGGCTGGTCGATGGGCTCGTCAAACGTGGCATCCAGCCCCACGTCACGCTCAACCATTGGGACTTGCCGCAAGCGCTGCAGGACGAAGGCGGCTGGGCCGCGCGCAGCACCGTGGGGCACTTTGTGGCCTACGCACGCGGCGTGGCGCGTTTGCTGCGCGGCCGCGCGGCCGCCATCTGCACCCACAACGAACCCTGGGTGA
This sequence comes from uncultured Rubrivivax sp., assembly GCA_964620975.1. Classification (GTDB taxonomy): domain Bacteria; phylum Pseudomonadota; class Gammaproteobacteria; order Burkholderiales; family Burkholderiaceae_C; genus Rubrivivax. The sequence continues at coordinate 6,133 of CAZUKT010000153.1, forward strand.
TGGCCGTGCTGGGGCACGAACTGGGCATCTTTGCACCCGGCATCAAGAGCCGTGCCACGGCCATGCAGGTGTCACACCACCTGCTGCTCAGCCACGGCCTGGCCCTGCAGGCCCTGCGTGCCGACGGCTGCACCGCCAAGCTGGGCATCGTGCTGAACATGTCGCCGGCCGAGCCCGCCACCGCAGCCCCCGCCGACGTGGCCAAGGCCGCGCTCGAAGACGCACGCCACCTGCGCTGGTACACCGACCCGCTGTTCAAGGCCACCTACCCGCAGGAAGCCCTGGACGCGCTGGGCAGCGACGCGCCGCACATCGAGCCCGGCGACCTGCGCGCCATAGCCACGCCCATGGACTTTCTGGGTGTCAACTACTACACACGCGCCGTGGTCAGCGCGGCAGCGCCCTTTGACGTCAAGACCAGCGGCCTGCCGCTCACCGACATGGGCTGGGAAATCTACCCCCAGGGCCTCACGCACCTGCTGACGCGCCTGCACCGCGACTACGTGCTGCCGCCCGTCTACATCACCGAAAACGGCGCCGCCTTCAAGGACTTGCTGCAAGACGGCCTGGTGCGCGACGCCGACCGCATCCACTACCTCAAGACCCACATCGCCGCCGTGGCCGACGCCATGGACCAGGGCGTGCCGATGGCGGGCTACATGGCCTGGAGCCTGATGGACAACTTTGAATGGGCTTCGGGCTACGAAAAGCGCTTTGGCCTGGTGCACGTGGACTACGGCACGCTGCAGCGCACGCTCAAGGACAGCGCGCACTGGTACCGGAGCTTTGTGCAGTGCTGGCGTGAACACACCAGCCGCGCCACGCTGGCCGCAGTGATGAGCCTGGCGGGCGAGGCTGGCTTGGCCAGCGTGGCAGCCAGCGCCACAGAAGGCGTGGCCTGACATGGCCGCCGTGTCGATGCGCGGTGTGAGCAAGAGCTATGGCAGCACCGCCGTGGTCAAGTCGCTGGACCTGGAGGTCAAGGACGGCGAATTCATGGTCTTCGTGGGCCCTTCAGGCTGCGGCAAGTCCACCATGCTGCGCATGATTGCGGGGCTGGAAGACATCACCAGTGGCGAGCTCTTCATTGACGGCGTGCGCGCCAACGCCCTGCGCCCTGCCGAACGCGGCGCGGCCATGGTGTTCCAGAGCTACGCGCTGTACCCGCACATGACGGTGGCCGACAACATGGGCTTTGCGCTGAAGATGCAGGGCGTGCCCAAGGCCGAACGCGACGACGCCGTGCAGCGCGCCGCGCAAAGCCTGCACATCACCGAACTGCTGCAGCGCACGCCCAAGCAGTTGTCGGGCGGCCAACGCCAGCGTGTGGCCATTGGCCGCGCCATCGTGCGCAAGCCCAAGGTCTTCTTGTTTGACGAGCCGCTCTCCAACCTGGACGCGGCCCTGCGCGTGAGCATGCGCATCGAGCTGTCGCGCCTGCACAAGGAGCTTGGCACGACCATGATCTACGTCACCCACGACCAGGTCGAGGCCATGACACTGGGCGACCGCATTGCCGTCTTCAACAAGGGCCGCATCGAGCAGCTCGGCGCGCCGATGGACCTCTATGCGCAGCCGGCCAATGAGTTTGTCGCCACCTTCCTGGGCGCACCGCGCATCAACCTGATCCAGCGGACCGGCCCCGGTCCGACAGGAGCCCAGGCAGCGTTGTGGGCTGCCGCGTCACGCCAAGCCCCAGCCGCGACGCAGAAGGTCGGCGTGCGCCCCGAGCACCTGCGCCTGAGCAACACGCAAGACGGTGTGCCAGCGCACATCATGCTGGTCGAACATCTGGGCGATGTCTCCATCGTCCACCTGCGCGTCGAGGGCGTTGCAGACCTGCTGACGGCCAAGCTCAGCACACACCAGGCCAGTCTGGCAGCCGGGCAGGAAGTCCGCCTCGAATTCGATCTGGCACACGCGCTGGCGTTTTCCCAGGCGGGTCAGCTGCTGCAAAAACCAGCTGCCTGATGGGAAGCCGGTCAAGTGGCGGGCGCTGGCTTTTGGCGGTGCTTGCCGTCAGCACACTGATCGGAGGCTGTGCCATGCACGCACCTTGGAATCTGGCGCCGGGCCGCCAGCAAGCACTGACACTGGAGGCCGGTGGTGACGCCACGCAAGCTACCCGTTTCCTGCTTTTCCTGCCGCCGAGCTACGGGCAAGACCGGCAGCAGAAGTGGCCCTTGATGGTCTTCCTGCACGGTTCGGGCGAGCGCGGTGACGACATCAACCAGGTCAAGAAGCATGGCCCACCCAAGCTGCTGAAGACGCAAGCCGACTTGCCCTTCATCGTGGCTTCACCCCAAGCCGCCGCCAACACCGACTGGAACAGCGCTGCGGTGAACGCCTTGATTGACGAACTGGTGCAGCAACTGGCCGTGGATGCGAACCGTATCTACCTGACCGGGCTGAGCCGGGGTGGCCACGGCACCTGGGCCATTGCCGCCGATCGCCCCGAGCGTTTTGCCGCCATCGCACCGGTCTGCGGCAGCGCCGACCCGGCCAAAGCCTGTTCACTCAAAGCGGTTCCGGTATGGGCCTTTCATGGCGAGAACGACACGGTGGTCAGCCTGGCCTCGGACGCACGCATGGTCGAGGCGGTGCGGGCCTGCGGCGGCGACGTGAAGTTCACGGTCTACCCCGGCGTCGGACATGACTCCTGGACGGCCACCTACGCCAACCCGGCGCTCTATGAGTGGTTCCTGCAACACAATCTGAGCAGCCGAGCGCGCTGAAGTCAACGCACGCCGACAAGGACCCTTATGCGCAAACTGATTCTGGCCCTCTGGCTGCTCCCGGCGCTGGTCGGCGCACAGACGCTTCTGACCAACGTCGGCAACCGCCACAGCACATCGCTCGGCGGCAGCTGGAACTACATCGTCGATCCCTACGAGACAGGCTACTACAACTACCGCCGCGAGCCCTACGACCAGCAGCCGGAGGCCTCGCCATCGGCCTACTTCATGAACCATCATGCGCGCGACAAGGCCGAGCTGGTGGAGTACGACTTCGACAAGTCGCCCAACCTGGCGGTGCCAGGTGACTGGAATTCGCAAAAGGAAGCGCTGCTCTACTACGAGGGCACAGTCTGGT
>CAZUKT010000154.1:0-5393 GCA_964620975.1 uncultured Rubrivivax sp.
CAGCAGCGCGTCATCAAGGTGCGGCGCGACTACAACGCCTGGGTGGCGAGCGAGACGCTGGAGGACTACGCGCTGCGTTTCACGCCGCGTTCCTTCCGCAAGTGGAGCGAATGGGGCGTGGCCAACACGGCGCTGGGCGGGGCGGCCAGCTTTCTGGTGCTGGAAGCGCTGGGCGCCACGCTGCTGATGCAGTTTGGTTTTGTCAACGCCTTCTGGGCCATCGTGGCCACGGCGCTGATCATCTTTGCCGCCGGCCTGCCCATCAGCGTGTATGCCGCCAAGTACGGGCTGGACATGGACCTGCTCACGCGGGGCGCCGGCTTCGGCTACATCGGCAGCACCATCACGAGCCTCATCTACGCCAGCTTCACCTTCATCTTCTTTGCGCTGGAGGCGGCCATCATGGCCTACGCGCTGGAGCTGGTGTTTGACATCCCGCCGGCCTGGGGCTACCTGGTGTGTGCGATGGTGGTGATCCCCATCGTCACGCACGGCGTCACGGTGCTCAGCCGCTTTCAGGTGTGGACGCAACCGCTGTGGATCGTGCTGCTGGTGCTGCCGTATGTGTTTGTCTTCAACGCCCACCCGACACTGCTGAGTGAGCTGCGTGCCTACGCCGGGGCCAATGGCCAGGGGGGTGCTTTCAACCCGCTGCTGTTTGGCGGCGCGCTGACGGTGGGCGTGGCGCTGATCACGCAGATGGGCGAGCAGGTGGACTACCTGCGTTTCATGCCCGAAAAAACCGCCGCCAACCGCAAACGCTGGTGGATGGGTGTGCTGGTGGGTGGCCCCTGCTGGGTGCTGCCCGGTGTGCTGAAGATGCTGGGCGGCGCGCTGCTGGCCACGCTGGTGCTGGGCCTGCAAGTGCCCCCCGACCGCGCCGTGGACCCCAACCAGATGTACCTGGCCGCCTACGAGCTGGTGTTTGCCAACTACACCTGGGCGGTGGCGGCCACGGCGCTGCTGGTGGTGGTGAGCCAGCTCAAGATCAACGTCACCAATGCCTATGCCGGCAGCCTGGCCTGGAGCAACTTCTTTGCGCGTGTCACGCACAGCCACCCGGGGCGCGTGGTGTGGATGGTGTTCAACATCCTGATCGCGTTGATGCTGATGGAGCTGGAGGTTTTCAAGGCCATCGCCGGTGTGCTGGGCCTGTACAGCAACATCGCCATCAGCTGGATCATGGCCGTCGTGGCCGACCTGGTGATCAACAAGCCGCTGGGCCTGTCACCCAAGGGCATCGAATTCAAGCGCGCGCACCTGTACGACATCAACCCGGTGGGTGTGGGCGCCATGGGCGCGGCGTCGGTGCTGTCCATGCTGGCCTACGGCGGCGCCTTCGGGCCGCTGGCGCAGGCGTTTTCGGCCGTCATTGCCATGGGTGTGGCGCTGGTGACGGCGCCGCTCATCGCCTGGGCCACAAAGGGGCGCTACTACCTGGCGCGCCAGGCCGACGCCGACGAGGGTGCGCACCTGGGCGCACGGCTGCAACGCCGCTGCGTGATCTGCGAGCGTTGCTACGAAGGCGACGACATGGCGTCCTGCCCGGCCTACGGGGGCCCCATCTGCAGCCTGTGCTGCAGCCTGGACGCCCGCTGCCATGACCTGTGCAAGCCCGCCGAAACACGCGCGCAGGTGCAGGTCAACGCGCTCTTGCGCCGCTTGGTGCCACGCACCTGGTGGCCGCAGTTGGACACCGGCCTGGGCCGCTACCTGCTGCTGATGTCGGCCGTGGCGCCGGCACTGGCCGGGCTGCTGTTCATGCTGTACCAGGCCGAGCTGCGCCAGCTGGACGACACCGCCCACCTGCTGGCGCCGGCCTTGCGCGGCAGCTTCATCAAGGCCTACTGCGCGCTGCTGCTGGTGGGTGCGGTGATCGGCTGGTGGCTGGTGCTGGCGCAGGGCAGCCGCCGTGTGGCGCAGGAAGAATCCAACCGCCAGACCGAACTGCTGGTGAAAGAAATTGACAGCCACCGCCGCACCGACGAAGAGCTGCAACGCGCCAAGCTCGCGGCCGAGGCCGCCAACCAGGCCAAGACCCGCTACATCTCGGCCGTGAGCCACGAGCTGCGCACGCCGCTGAACAGCATCCTGGGCTACGCGCAACTGCTGGACGAAGACCCCGCCATGCCCATGCACCGCAAGCAGGCGGTGGGCGTGATACGGCGCGGGGGTGAACACCTGCTGAGCCTGATTGAAGGCACGCTGGACATTGCGCGCATCGAAGGCGGCAAGCTCGCGCTGGAGCCGCGCCCGGTGCGGCTGCGCCAGGTGCTGCAGCAGATCGTGCAGATGCTGGAACTGCAGGCGCTGAGCAAGGGCCTGCGTTTTGAACACGACGTGCAAGGCGCGCCCGAGCTGGTGCGCGCCGACGAGCGGCGTGTCACGCAGATCCTCATCAACGTGCTGGGCAACGCCGTCAAGTTCACCGCCACCGGGCGGGTGAGCTTTCGGGCCAGCCACGTGCGCGACATGGCGGTGTTCGAGATCGAAGACACCGGGCCCGGCATCACGCCGGACGACATGGAACGCATCTTCGAGCCCTTCTCTCGCGCTGCGCAGCCCGCCACGCGTGCGGCCGTGGCAGCGCAGGCGCCCGGCACCGGACTGGGCCTGACCATCGCCAAGATGCTGACCGACCTGATGGGCGGCGAGATGACGGTGAGCAGCCAGCCTGGCCAAGGCACGCTGTTTCGCATACGCCTCTTCCTGCCCGAACTGCGTGGCGTGAAGGCGCCGCTGCCCGCCGCCCCGCGTGAGGCCTATGCCGGCCCGCGCCAGCGCCTGCTGGTGGTGGACAACGAAGAGGTGGACCGCACCTTGCTCGCGCGCCGCCTGCAGGCGCTGGGTTTTGACGTGCTGCAGGCCGGTTCGGGCACGGCGGCGCTGGGCCTGCTGCAAGAGGCCCGGCGCGGCGCGCCGCAGATCGACGCCATCCTGATGGACCTGGCCATGCCAGGCATCGACGGCTGGGAAACCATCCGCACGCTGCGCCGGCTGCAGCTGAGCAGCGCGCCGGTGGCCATCGTCTCGGCCAATGCCTTTGACAAGGGGCTGGACAACGACGTGGGCATCACCCCGGCCGACTTCATCACCAAGCCTGTGCGCTTTGACGACTTGCTCGACTGGCTGGGCAAGCACCTGGCGCTGCAGTGGCAGGCCGCGCCCGCGCCGGCGCCGCCCCCGGCCTTGCCCGCCGACACGCCCCGTCCCGGGCGTGTGCAGTTGCGGGCCCTGCTGGACGTGGTGAACCTGGGCTACCCGCGGGGTGTGCAGCGTGTGCTGGACCAGATCGAGGCCGAACGCCCCGACTGCAGCACCTGGCTGCAGCACCTGCGTGGGCTGGCGCAGGGTTTTGACTTTGACCGCATGACACCCTGGATCCACGATGCCATTGCCCGCTCTGAACCCGCTTGAGCCCGGCCGGCCGGCAGGCGCTGGCGACGCGCCGGCGCAGCCCCGCGCCGCAGGTGACGCTCTCCAGCAGCCCCGCTCCGCAGGTGACCCGCTCCAGCAGCACCGCTCCGCGGGTGACGCTCTCCAGCAGCCCCGCTCCGCGGGTGACGCTCTCCAGCAGCCCCGCTCCGCGGGTCTGGTGCTGATCGTGGACGACGTGCCCGACAACCTGGCCGTGCTGCACGACGCGCTGGACGCAGCGGGTTACACCGTGCTGGTGGCCACCGACGGCCACACCGCGCTGCGGCGTGCCGCGCAGGCCGACCCGGACATCGTGCTGCTCGACGCCGTGATGCCCGGCATCGACGGCTTTGAAGTGGCGCGCCGCCTGAAGGCCGGCCCCGAGACGGCCCACATCCCCATCATCTTCATGACCGGCCTCACCGACACCGAGCATGTGCTGGCGGCCTTTGATGCGGGCGGCGTGGACTACGTCACCAAACCCATACGCGCCCCCGAGGTGCTGGCGCGCATGGCCGCACACATGCAGGCGGCGCGGCAGGCGCGGCAGGCGCGCAACGCGCTGGACGCCTACGGCCACGCCACCATTGCGGTGCGTTTGCCGGGTGCGGCGTCTGCTGCACCATCTGCTGCACCATCCGCCGCACCACCCTCTTCACCACCCGCCGCCGCCCGCCTGGTGTGGCAAACGCCGCTGGCGCGCCAGTGGCTGCCTGCCTACTTCAACACCGTGCCTGACGCCGTGCCGCCGGTGCTGCTGGCGTGGCTGCAAGCTGCCGCCGCCGGCCGTGATGCACGCCCGCTGAGCACCGCCCAGGGCGGCCGGCAACTGGTGGCCACCTTGCAAGGCCGCACGGTGGACGACGACTGGCTCGTGGTGCTGCGTGAAGTGAACGACGCCGCCACGGTGGACGCCACCATGCTGGCCTTTGGCCTGACGCAGCGCGAGAGCGAGGTGCTGTACTGGGTGGCCAAGGGCAAGACCAACCGCGACATTGGCGACATCCTGGGCAGCAGCCCGGCCACGGTGAAAAAGCACCTGGAGCACATCTACGAAAAGATGGGTGTGGAAACACGCACCGCCGCCGCCGCCGCCGCCATGAAACGCGTACGCGCGCTCAACCCCGCCTGAAGCCGCCGCCAGCCTCCCCCCAAGGAGGTAGGCCCCAGGTTTTTGTTGCCGTTCCGTTGTGTGTTTGCGGTAGCGCCACAGGCGGCGCAGTTCGTAAACTCGGCAGACGCCGATGCAAGCCACAAGACCGTCGCAGGCCCTGCGAACGGCAGCCCGCTGCAGCGGCGGCTTGGCGCACAGGGAGTCCATCTTGAACATGTTCCAAACTGATCCGGTCTTCGCCAGGCGCCGTGCGCGCCTGGCTGCGGCGTTGATGATGGTGGGGCTGGTGTCCGCCTGTGGGGGTGGTGGTGGTGAACCCGCCACGCCGCCGCCCCCGCCGCCGCCAGCCGTCAACAGCTTCACGCTCAGCGGCAGCATCCAGGCCGCCGACGTGAGCACGGTGGACACCGACACCAATGACCCCAACCAGACGGGCTTTGTGCCCAACGACGAGCCCAGCACCGCGCAGCAGCTCACCTCGCCCATCACGGTGGTGGGTGCCGTCAACCTGGTGGGCAAGGGCCCCGCTGCGGGCCGCAACTTCACCGTGGGCGACACCGAAGACTGGTTCCGCGTTTCTCTGAAGGCCGGCCAGGTGGTGGAACTGCTGGTGGGCCTGTCGGCCAGCGCCACCAACGACGCCGACCTGTGTGTGGTGTCCACCGACGCACAAAACGCGGCCTGTTCGGCCGGCACCTCCGAGCGCGAATGTGTGCGTGCCGTGGCCGACGGCGACTACTACGTGGTGGTGGATGAATTTGACAGTTCATCGGTCTACAACCTGCGCATCTCGGCGCCCGGCGCCGGCGTGGCTTGCAGCACTGAAGTGTCGCCCGCGTCGGCGCGTGTGGACGGCCAGTTG
>CAZUKT010000154.1:5403-5964 GCA_964620975.1 uncultured Rubrivivax sp.
GGACCGCCCGGCGTCAACCGGCGTGCGGGGCGCGCTGGCGCAGCCGGCCAACCAGCGGGTGCAGGCCCTGGGCCGCGTGCGCGAAGGCGGCGCCCGTGTGCAGGCGGCGCTGGCCGGCGGCTTGCCGGTGGACGTGATCGACCTGCCCACCACCAGCGCCGGCCGCGCGGCCGCGTTGGCGGCACTGGCCGGCACGGCCGCCCCCAGCACCGCTGCCACGCTCGCCACGCGCAAGCGCGCGCTGGCCGCCAGCCCGGCTGCAGTGGCGGTAGACGCCGCCGATGCAGCGGGCCGCGTGTGGCGGCAAGTGCATGCCTGGCGCTATGCCAAAGCCCTGCAGCGGCAGGGCGGCTACCTGGCGGTAGAGCCCAACTGGCTGGTGCAGACCCAAGGCGCACTCGTGGGCCCTTGGCCGCCTGAAGACGTGCGGGTTACAGCCCAGCGCTGGCACTATGAACAGATCGGCCTGCCGGCGGCCATGCAGGCCCTGCTGGCCATGAACCCGCAGCCCACGCTGCGCCCCGTGGTGGCCGTGCTGGATGACGGTGTGATGCCCGACCA
>CAZUKT010000154.1:5974-9131 GCA_964620975.1 uncultured Rubrivivax sp.
CGACATCGCCGCGGAGTTGCTGAGCCGTGGCCGCGCCTTTGCCAGCGTCACCACGGCGGGCGACAACGACCGCGCCGAAGGCGAGAGCCTGGCCGGCAGCTCTGACGATTCCTTCCACGGCAGCCATGTCTCGGGCACCGCCGTGGCCGCCACGTTTGACACCGGCAACAACAGTTATGGCGCGGGTGTGGCGCCCATGGCCCAACTGCTGCCCGTGCGTGTGTTCAGGCCCGACGGGCGCGCTTCGTCACTGGACGTGGCCGAAGGCATTCTTTACGCCGCACGCCTGGCCAACCGCTCTGGCAGCCTGCCGCCGCGCCGTGCCGACGTCATCAACATGAGCCTGGGCGCGTCAAGCTACGTCGCTTGCCCGGCCACCTACCAGACGGCCATCACGGCGGCGCGCAATGCCGGTGTCATCGTGGTGGCCGCCGCAGGCAATTCGGGCCACAACGACCGCAACGAGCCCGCCCGGGTGTCGGCGCCGGCCAACTGCAATGGCGTGCTGGCGGTGGCGGCCACCGACGCGCTGCGCCGGCAGACGCGGTATTCCAACAGCGGTGACGAACTGGCCCTGGCGGCGCCCGGCGGCGACGGCTCGCAGCGCACCAACGGCAGCGGCACGCCCGATTCGGTGTTTTCGGCCTGGGGCGCGTTTGACGGCGCGGGCGTGCGCCGCTCGGGTTTCATCGGCATCGACGGCACGTCCATGGCGTCGCCGCACGTGGCCGGTGTGGTGGCCCTGATGCGCTGGGTCAACCCCGCCATCACCCCCGCGCAGGTGGACAACCTGCTGCAGTCGGGCCAGTTGACCGACGAACTGGGTGCCGCCGGCAAAGACGCCGTCTTTGGCTGGGGCCTGCTCAACGCACGCAAGGCGGTGGACGCGGCGCTGGCCTCACGCGGGGCGCCCGCACCGGCCGCCACGCCCGTGGTGGCCACACCGTCCACGCTGGACTTTGGCTCGACGGCCACGCAGATCACGCTGCGCCTGGCGGCCGCCGGGCTGAACAACGAGCAGGTCACCGGCATCAGCAGCGACGCTGCGGCCATTACGGTGGTGGCAGCGCAGGTCAACGCCAATGGCCAGGGGGATTACAGCGTGCGGCTCGACAGGACGCGTGTGGGCGCCGGCACTGCCAGCTACTTTCCGCGCCTGACCGTGCAGCTGTCACCCAGCCGCAGCTTCACCGTGCAACTGGCCTTCACCGTGGTGGCTGCCGGTGGCGCGGGCAACGCGGCGGGTGGCAACGTGGGGCCGGTTTATGTGCTGGTGTACGACCCCGACACCGACAAGGTGCGCAGCACACAAGCCACTTTTGCCAACGGCCGCTACAGCTGGCAGCTGGGCAACTACAGCGGCAGCCGCGCCGTGGTGGCGGCCGGCACCGACCTGGACGCCGACGACATCGTCTGCCAACTGGCCGAGGTGTGCGGTGGCTACCCGGTGCTGTCCACCGACGAGGCCATGACCATCACGCTCACCGGCCACCGCAGTGGGCTCGACTTCAGCGTCAGCCCGCTCACCGACGCGGCGGCCAGCGCGCTGGCCACGGCCGCCACGGCCAACCGCGCCGCCACGGTGCTGAAGACCACACGCCTGCGGCGATGACGGGGCCCGCCGAGTACCGGCCGCAAGGCTGCCAGGGGCCGCGTCGGCCAGGGCTGGCCGTGGCGGCCCTGGCAGGGCTGGTGGTGTGGGCGGTGCTGGCGACAGCCTGCCAGAGCCCTGCAGGCGGCGCAGGCGCAGCACAGTCGCCAATTGCACCGGGTTCAGCGGATTCAACAGTTTCAGCGGGCGCCGCCAGCAGCGTGCCTGTGCGCGCCGAGCAGCACTTTGCCCACTGCCCATTGCAGCAGCCGGCGGCCGGGCCGGGCCTGCAGGTGCTGGACAGCGCTGAGCAATGGGCCGGCGTGTTGAGCCGGCCCGAGTCGCAAACATTGGCCACCCAGGTGGACTGGCACGCCACCCGGGTGCTGGTGGTGGCGCTGGGGCCTGTGCCCACGGGCGGCCACCGGGTTGCCCTGGTGGGGCGTGAGCTGCCGGTGCTGGCTGGCGGGCTGCGGCTGACGGCGCAGCACCTGCGTCCCAAGGCCGATGCCTTTGTCTCGCAGGCCTTCACATCGCCCTGCCTGCTGGTGGTGCTGCCCCGTGCGGGTTGGCAAAGCGCCACGCTGCAGTGGCAGCCCTGAAACACCGACCCGTGCGGGCTTGCGTTGGCACAAACCGGTGCTGGCGTGGCCGGGTCACACTGCCGGCCCACTGCAATCGCACCGCTTGAACCATGGCCGCCATCACCTGGACCGAAACCCTTGCCCTGCAACAGCCGCGCATGGACGACACCCACCGCGAGTTTGTGGCGCTGCTGTGCCAGGTTGAAACTGCGGCTGAAGGCCCGGTTGCCGCGCTGGTGGGCGCCTTTGCCGAGTTTGTGGCGCACACCGAGGCCCACTTTGCACAAGAAGACCGCTGGATGGTGACGCTGGGTTTTGACGCCCAAAACTGCCACAGCTTCCAGCACACCCATGTGCTGCAGGTGCTGCATGAAGTGCAGCGCCGCCTGGTGGACGACGCCGACGTGGCCACCGTGCGCCTGCTGGTGCCCGAACTGGCGCAGTGGTTTCCGGCCCATGCCCAGAACATGGACGCCGCGCTGGCCGACACCATGGTGGCCGCCGGCTTTGACCCCGACACCGGGGCCATGACCTTTCCACCTTCGGCCGCGGCCGCGCCCGTCACGGGCTGCGGTTCCTCGGCCGCCTCTGCGGCCTGCTGACGCAGTCGAAACAGGGTCCCTTGGCGCTGGCGTTGGCCGCGCTACCGGCCCGCTTGCGCAACCCGGCTGCGCCCGATTGGCGGTGCACGGTGTGATGTTCGCGCCCGGACCTTGCCCGGATCGTGCCCGACGCGACTGAATGGCCCTGAAACCACAAAAGCCACCTCCCCGGGGCAAGGGGTCACGCTGCCGTCATCCAAGGCCGCCACGATCTCCGTCCGATCAAGCTACAAGTGGCAATCAGCCCACGCAGGAGACCGCATGACGCAGCTTCACGTCCCCTCGTCCCGCTCCGCACTGGCCGCTGCAATCGGCCTGCTGACGCTGGCGCCTGCTGCACAGGCGCAGGTGGTGCTCAACGGCAGCAGCTTCACCGTGCA
>CAZUKT010000155.1:0-9124 GCA_964620975.1 uncultured Rubrivivax sp.
CGTTTGCAGCAGGCCCAGCCGGCCGTGCACAGCGATGTGCTGCTGGCCCAGTTGGACCCTGCACACTTTGCACAGGTGCACCGCTCGGTCGTGATCAATCTGCGCTCGATCCGGCGCGTTACGCGGGGCGAGAACGAGACGGCTGACATCGAGCTCAAAGGCCGCACGGAACACTTGCCGGTGAGCCGCAGCTACTTGCACCTGTTCAAGGAGATGTAGGCGCTGGCGGCCCTTGACGAGCCCGCTGTCCTGCAGCGTGGAGCGGCCATCTCTGGATCGCCCGCAAGCCACCGACCATCAACGACCCTTGATGGCCGGGGCCGCCCGTTCGTGGCAGCACCAGGAAGCCGACGGCTGCTTCTGGGCCTGAGGCGCGTCGCGCGGCACGGGGCATGTGACCGTGCGGGCCAACCACTACAGGGGGCTGGTGCGCCAGCCGCCGCAGAGCACCGTCCCGCGCATGCGGGGTGAGATGCCATCTCTGTGCACCAGCGATTGCCGTTCTGCCAGGCGTCTCTCGCGGCCTCGTCACGTCGGCTGCAACGTCGACAGCGGCCACACCACCGGCATCTTGCTCTGCGCGCCCAGCAGGCCGGCACCCGATTGCGATGCGCCCCAGGCCCAGAAGCGGCCGTCGCGGGTGAGCGCGAACGAGTTGTTGCCGGCGGCCCAGACGCGGGCCACGCCGCTGATCTTGGGAGTGGCGGCCAGCAGCTGTGAATCGGCGTCAACGCCGGCGCCGATCTGGCCCCAGTCGGTGTTGCCCCACCCGCGCAGGGTGCCGTCGCGCAGCAGCGCCAGCGCGTGGCGGCCGGCGCCACCCGCCACCAGCGCAACGGCGTTGCGCACGCCGGGCACGGACTGCGGCTTGGCGCGCCAGCGTGCGGGGTCGCTGGTGTCTGCGCGTTCGCCGTTGCCCCACAGACCCTGCATGTTGTAGCCCCAGGCCCACACTGTGCCGTCGCGCAACAGCGCCAGTTGTGCGCCCCCGGTGGATGCGATTTCGAGGGCAACGTCGGGCAAAGGCACGGTGGCCGCGGCGTTGGCGGGCGGCTCCCATACGTCGCCGGCCTTGGCCGGTCCGCGGGGCACCGGCCACTGCAGCACGCGGCCCTCGGTGGTGATGGCCAGGCCAGCCGTGTCCACGCCCAGCCTGCCGATGCGCACGCCGCGCAGCAGCGCCGCCAGCACGGGCCGGTCGGCGACGGGCACCACCTCGTGTGAACGGGCCGGCACCAGACCGTCGCCCACCAGCCCGGCCTCGCGCGGGCCCCAGGCGAACAGCGCGCCGTCGCGGCGCAGGGCATGTCCGACGGTGCCGCTGACCGAGATCTGCGTGATGTCTTCAAGCTCGGGCAAGCGCTGAGGCGTCGCAATGCCAGGATCGCCGGTGGGCAGGCGGGCCGAGCGCGCTTCGGGCCCCAGGCCGAGTTCGCCATCGTAGCCACGGCCCCAGGCCCATACGCTGCCGTCGGCCAGCACGGCATAGGAAGACGACGTGCCCGCCGCGATGTCGACCACCGGTCCGGGCAGCACCAGTCGCACCGGCGCGGCCACGCCGTAACGCCGGCGCGTGTTGAGCAAGGCGGCCTCGCCGAGTTGACCGTCGCGGTGGCGGCCCCAGCCCACCACGCTACCGTCGGCCATCAAGGCCAGGAAGTGCGCGTTGCCGACCACCTTGCTCACGGGCTCGCTGGATCTGTGCGCAGCGCCGGGCTGGGCAAGGCTCGGCGTGGCCCGCGAAAGCCAGGGGGCGAGGCACAGCCAGGAAGGGATCGCGGACAGGGCCTGCCGTCGTTGCATCATGGTTTCCAAAAGGGGGGCGCGTCATTGTGGGCAGCGGCGCCCCGTTTGCACAACCTGCGCCTGGGGCCGCCAACGGCGGCTCGACATCGCAACTGATTGCCGACACACAACCGTCGTTCGTTCGGTCGGCAACGTCGCCGCGCACGGCAACCTGATGCACCGTGGCGTTGTCGGCGCCCCGCCCTAGGGCCAGCAGGGACGCACCCACGGCGTGAGTCTTGCTATCCTGCCGCCCACTCGCCACGACAGACGCACCCGCCATGTTCATCAAGCGCACCCTCATCACCGCCCTGGCCGCCACCGCCGCCACCACAGCCCTGGCCGACCCGGCCGTCATCTACGACATGGGCGGCAAGTTTGACAAGTCCTTCAACCAGGCCGCCTACGACGGCGCCGAGCGCTGGAAAAAGGAAACGGGCAAGTCTTACCAGGAATTCGAAGTCAGCAACCCGGCGCAGCGTGAACAGGCCAAGCGCCGCATGGCCGAGCGGGGCGCCAACCCCATCGTGGGCATTGGCTTCAGCCAGGGCAGCACCATGGAAAAGGTGGCCAAGGACTTTCCAAAGCTCAAGTTCGCCATCATCGACGCGGTGGTCAACCTGCCCAATGTGCAGAGCGTGGTGTTCAAGGAACACGAAGGCAGCTTTCTGGTGGGCGTGATGGCCGCCGTGGCCAGCAAGAGTGGCAAGGTCGGCTTCATCGGCGGCATGGACATCCCGCTGATCCGCAAGTTTCAGTGCGGCTTTGAGCAAGGCGCGCGCTACGCCAACCCCAAGGTGCAGTTCACCGGCAACATGACCGGCACCGCGCCTTCGGCCTGGAACGACCCGGCCCGGGGCGCTGAGCTGGCCAAGGCGCAGTTTGCTGCCGGCGTGGACGTGATCTTTGCCGCCGCCGGGGGCACCGGCCTGGGCGTGTACCAGGCCGCCAAAGACGCCGGCCGCCTGGCCATTGGCGTGGACAGCAACCAGAACCACATCCAGCCCGGCACCATGCTCACAAGCATGGTCAAGCGGGTGGACGTGGCCGTGTACAACGCCTTCAAGGGCGTCACGCCGGGCATGACGAGCCTGGGCCTGAAGGAAGGCGGCGTGGACTACGCGCTGGACGAACACAACGCCCGGCTGGTGACGCCCGAGATGAAGAAGAAGGTGGACGCGGCCAAGGCCGACATCATCAGCGGCAAGATCTTGGTGACTGACTACATGGTCGCGTCGGCCTGCAAGTGACCGCCGCAGCCGCCCCCGTGGCGGTGGCCATGCGCCAGATCGACAAGCGCTTTGGCGCGGTGCATGCCAACCGCCTCGTTGACCTGACCGTGGCTGCCGGCACGGTGCACGGCATCGTGGGTGAAAACGGCGCCGGCAAGAGCACGCTGATGTCCATCCTGTACGGCTTTTATCAAGCCGATTCGGGGCAGATCCAGATTGAAGGCAAACCGGCGCGCATCAGCGGCTCGCGCGAAGCCATAACACTGGGCATCGGCATGGTGCACCAGCACTTCATGCTGGTGGACACCCTCAGCGCGCTTGACAACGTGATGCTGGGCGCCGAGCCCGGCTGGCGTCTGCAAGCTGCCCGCGCCACGGTGCGCGCCAAGCTTGGCGTGTTGATGCAGGGCACCGGCATGCAGGTGGACCTGGACGCGCTGGTGCAAGACCTGCCGGTGGGTGAAAGGCAGCGGCTTGAAATCCTGAAGGCGCTGTACCGGGGCGCGCGCATCCTGATCCTGGACGAGCCCACGGCCGTGCTCACACCACAAGAAACCGAGCAGCTCTTTGTCACCCTGCGGGGCTTGCGTGCGCGTGGCACCACCATCTTGCTGATCACGCACAAGCTGAAGGAAATCATGGCGCTGTGCGATGCCGTGACCGTGATGCGCGGTGGCCAGGTGGTGCTGGACAGCCCCATTGCCGCCACCAGCCTGGACGGCCTGGCGCAGGACATGGTGGGCCGCCAGGTGAACCTGGGGCGCGCCGGTGCGGCAGCCCAACCGGGCGCCACGCTGCTGCAGGCCAGCGGGTTGACGTGGACCGATGCGCTGGGTGTGGTGCGGCTGGCCGATGTGTCGCTGACCCTGCGTGCCGGTGAAATCGTGGGCGTGGCCGGTGTCTCGGGCAACGGGCAGAGCGAGTTGCTGGACGTGCTGTCGGGCCTGCTGGCCCCGGCGCAGGGTGAGATGACCGTGGGCACGCAGCGCTACACGCCGGGCCATTGGCTGGACACGCGCCAGGCCCGTGCGCAGCGCATCGCCCATGTGCCCGAAGACCGCCACCGCCGTGGCCTGGTGCTGCCCTTTGACGCCTGGGAATCGGCCGTGCTGGGCTACCAGAGCCTGCGCCGCTACAGCTTGCGTGGCTGGATGCGGCAGCGCCAGATGCGCGCCGACACGGCGGCCATGATGGAACGCTACGACGTGCGGCCACGCAACCCGGCGCTGCGCTCCAGCAAGTTCAGTGGCGGCAACCAGCAAAAGCTGGTGCTGGCGCGCGAGGCCCTGCCCGAGCCGCAGGTGCTGCTGGTGGGCCAGCCCACACGCGGCGTGGACATCGGTGCCATTGAATTCATCCACGGCCGCCTGCGCGCCATGCGCGACGCGGGTGGCGCGGTGCTGGTGGTGTCGTCAGAACTGGACGAGATCCTGGCGCTGAGCGACCGCGTGATCGTGATGAACGCGGGGCGGATTGCGGGGGAGCTGCCGATAGAGGCTTGTTCGGAATCAGCGTTGGGGCGGCTGATGGGTGGCGCGGACGCGGCGGGGGTGGGGGCGTGATGGGGGCGTTGCGATGGGGTGCTGACGCTGGCGCGTGCCGCGCTGTGGCGGTGCCGGTGCGTGCGGGTACCGCCGTGCGCTGCGCGGGGCGCCTGCCGGGTGTCGGCGTGCATCGCAGGCGGGGGTTTCGGCCCCGCGGCCGACTCACTTTCTTTGCTGGTGCAAAGAAAGTAAGCCAAGAAAGCACCTTGAATACAACGCGGCGTGCGGTGGTCGCCGTAGACACCGGTCGCTACGCTCCGGCCGGTGGCGCGCACGGTCTCGCGCAGCAGGCGCTCTACAGGGCCACTGGTGAGATCGCAGCGGTTCCACAGCCAACCCGCTGGACGCGTCTCCACCCGTCTGGCACTCGCAAGGCTTGCGGCGTGCCTGCCTGTTTGCACGCTGGTTGGCGTTGTCCCGCCCTACAGAGCGCGCCGCGTCGCTTCGCTCGCTACCGCGCACTCTTGGCACGTGCAGCGAGCGCAGCGAAGCGAGAGGGGCCACCGGCAGCCGAGTGCCGGCATTCCGGTGCCCGAGCGAGTTGGCCGCATTGCAACAGCAATCTGGCAAGTGGGGCTGTCGAGCGCCTGCTGCGCGAGACTGTGCGCGCCACCGGCCGGAGCGCAGCGACCGGTGTCTACGGCGACCACCGCACGCCGCGTTGTATTGCAGGTGCTTTCTTGGCTTACTTTCTTTGCACCAGCAAAGAAAGTGAGTCGGCCGCGGGGCCGAAACCCCCGCCTGCATTGCAAACCCACACCCGGCAGATGCACCGCGCAGCGCACGGCACTACCCGCACGACGCGCACTACCCGCACGCCGGTCATTGACCTCACAGAGCGGCGCCACGCACGGCACTTCCAGCAGCCCATGCCAACCCCATGAGCCAACCCGTCGAACTGCCGCGCTGGATGGACGTGGCCGTGTTGCCGGCCGTGAACCTGGCCTTCGCGCTGCTGGTGGCCGGCATCGTGGTCACGCTCGTCGGCTTCGAGCCCGGCCAGGTGCTGGCGCTGCTGGTGAAGGGTGCCTTTGGCAGCAAGGCC
This sequence comes from uncultured Rubrivivax sp., assembly GCA_964620975.1. Classification (GTDB taxonomy): domain Bacteria; phylum Pseudomonadota; class Gammaproteobacteria; order Burkholderiales; family Burkholderiaceae_C; genus Rubrivivax. The sequence goes on from CAZUKT010000155.1 coordinate 5,607, forward strand.
GGCATCAGCTACACGCTGTACTACGCCACCACTTTTGTGTTCACGGGCCTGGCGGTGGCGGTGGCCTTCCACGGCGGCCTCTTCAACATCGGCGGTGAAGGCCAGGCCGTGATGGGCGGCCTGGGCGCGGGCCTGGCCGCGCTGGCCTGGTCGGCGCACTTGCCGGGCTGGCTCATGCTGCCCGTGATGGTGGCCAGCGCTGCGCTTTTTGGCATGGTGTGGGCCGCCATTCCCGGCGCGCTGCAGGCCTACCGGGGCAGCCACACGGTCATCACCACCATCATGTTCAACTTTATCGCTGCGGCATTGCTGAGCTACTTGCTCGTCAACACGCTCAAGGAGCCCGGCAACATGACACCCGAAAGCCGTGCCTTTGCCGAATCGGCCCGGGTGCCGGGCATGCACGAGCTGATGGCGTGGCTGGGCGTTGAATGGCCGCGCACGCCGCTGAACCTGAGCGTGCTGCTGGCGGTGGCCGCGGCCCTGGGCGCCTGGCTGGCGCTGTGGAAGACACAAGGCGGCTACGCGCTGCGTGCCGTGGGTTTTGCGCCCGATGCGTCGCTGTACGCCGGCATCCGGCCCAAGCGGCTGGTGGTGCTGGCCATGGCGGCTTCGGGCGCGCTGGCGGGTCTGGTGGGCGTGAACGAAATCGCCGGCGTGCACGGCCGCCTGTTGCCTGACTTTGTGGCCGGCGCAGGTTTTGCCGGCATTGCCGTCAGCCTGATCGGCCGCAACCACCCGGCGGGCATCGTGCTGGCCGCACTGCTGTTTGGCGCGCTGTACCAGGGCGGGTCTGAGCTGGCGTTTGAGATCAACGGTTTCAGCCGCGACATGGTCTTCATGCTGCAGGGCCTGATCGTGCTGTTTGCCGGCGCCATGGCGCAGGTGGCCGCGCCCGGCCTGGCCCGGCTGTGGCGCCTGGCCGGCGGCGGGCGGCGGGAGCGCAGCGATGGATGAAGTGCTCATCGGCACCGTGCTGGCCAGCACGCTGCGTGTCAGCGTGCCTCTGATCCTGTGTGCGCTGGCCGGTGTGCTGTGTGAACGTTCGGGCGTCATTGACCTGGGGCTGGAAGGCAAGATGCTGGCCACCGCCTTTGCCACCGCCGCCGTTGGCGTGAGCACGGGCTCGCTGCCATTGGCGCTGGCCGCCGCGCTGGCCGTGGGGCTGGCTTTGTCCATGTTGCACGGCTACGCCTGTGTCAGCCACGGCGGTGACCAGGTGGTGCTGGGCATGGCCATCACCATGACGGCCGCCGGCCTGACCGTGGTGCTGGGCATCGCGTGGTTTGCGCAAGGCGGGCAGACGCCGCCGGTGCCTGAAAACGTGCGCCTGGGCGGCTGGTTTGCCGGCGCCGGCGCGCTGGTGGCGCAGCTGCCCTGGGTGGGCACCACGCTGCAACTGGCGCTCTTTGGCCACAACGTCATGGTCTACGGCGCGCTGGCGCTGGTGGGCGCCGTGTGGTGGCTGCTATACCGCACGCGGTTTGGCCTGCGGCTGCGCGCGGCAGGCGAAAACCCCATCATGGTGGACGCCGCCGGGGTGTCGGTCAAGGCCCTGCGCTACCAGGCGCTGGCACTCAACGGCGTGCTGTCGTCGCTGGCCGGCGCCTACCTGGTGCTGGCGCAAAACCCGAGCTTCATTCCGCACATGACGGCCGGCCGTGGGTACATGGCCCTGGCGGCGCTGATCTTCGGCAAGTGGCACCCGGTGGGCGCGCTGTGGGCCTGTTTGTTGTTCGGGTTTCTCGACGCCGTGTCCATACGCATGCAAGGTGTGGTGCTGCCGCTGATGGGTGAGGTGCCGGTGCAGGCCATTCAGGCCTTGCCTTATGTGTTGACCGTAGTGCTGCTGGCGGGCTTCATCGGCCACGCCGTGGCGCCCCAGGCTTTGGGGAGGCCGTATGTCAAAGAACGCTGAACCGGTGGTGAACGTGCGGTCGCACGAGGTCGAAGTCCGCATGGCCGAGTTGATAGCCGCCGCGCAGGCCGTGCGCGCCAACGCCCACGCGCCGTATTCCCGCTTTGCCGTGGGTGCGGCGGTGCTGGACGACCAGGGCCGCATCCACGCCGGTTGCCACGTTGACCACGCCGCCTACCCCCAAGGCTAGTGCGCCGAAGCCTCCGCCCTGGCTGTGATGGTGGCTGCCGGCGGCCGGCGGGTGCTGGCCGTGGCCGTGTGCGCGGTGGCTGAAACACCCGTCACCCCCTGCGGCGGCTGCCGCCAGAAGCTGCGTGAATTTGCCGCCAGCGACTGCCCCGTCTGGGTGGCCGACATGCATTCGCTGTGCGCCACCCACACCCTGGGCGAACTGCTGCCCTTCAGCTTTGGCCCCGAGGTCTTGCTTCCATGACAGACGGTCTCATCAGCGACGCCATTGCCCAAAGCGCCGCCACGCTGCGCGCCCGCCTGGGCCCACGCCAGCCCCGCATCGCCGTGCTGCTGGGCTCGGGCTGGGGGCCGTTTGCCGATGTCGTGCAAGACGCGGTGGACCTGCCCTATGCCGAGCTGCCGGCGTTTCCCAAGCTGGCCATTGGCGGCCATGCCGGGCTGCTGCGCGCGGGCCGCATCGGCAGCATTGAAGTGCTGGTGCTGGCCGGCCGCAAACACGCCTATGAAACGGGCGACGCCGACGGCATGAAGGGCGCCATACGCACGCTGGCTGCGGTGGGTGTGCAGGTGCTGGTGCAGACCAACGCGGCCGGCAGCATGGAGCCCGGCATGCGCCCCGGTGCGCTGATGCTGATCACCGACCACCTGAACGTGGTGCAGCGCTCGCCGCTGTTGCACGAACCCGGCGACAAACGTTTTGTGGACATGTCCGCCGCCTACGACCCCGCCTTGCGTGCCCAGGCGCTGGCCGCCGCGCTGGCTGCCGGGCTGCCGCTGCACGAAGGTGTGTACGCCTGGGTCATGGGCCCGCAATTTGAGACACCGGCCGAGATCCGCATGCTGCGCGCTTTTGGCGCGCAGGCGGTGGGCACGAGCACGGTGCCCGAGACCATCCTGGCGCGGCATGCCGGCTTGCGTGTGCTGGCGCTGTCGATGATGACCAACATGGCCGCCGGCATGCAGGCCGAATCGCTGAGCCACGCCCACACCCTGGCCACGGCCGGCGCCAGCAGTGGCAATGCCGTGGCACTGTTGGCTGCGGTGGTGCAGGCGCTTGAAATCTGAGAGTTTGAGACCCCATCCAACATGCCCACGCCGAACCCACCGCTCGACTCCCTGCAGACCGCCCGCATCGCGCTGGCCTGCCTGGACCTGACCAGCCTCAACGACAACGACACCCCGGCCGACATCGAACGCCTGTGCCAGCGTGCACAAGGCCTGCACCCCGGCCGGGGCGCCGTGGCGGCCGTTTGTGTGTGGCCGCGTTTTGTCAAACAAGCCAGGGCGCTGCTGCCGCCGCACATTGCCGTGGCGGCGGTGGCCAACTTCCCTGAAGGCAGCATCAGCGTGCAACGCGCCGTGCGCGACACGGCCGAGATCGTGGCCGCCGGTGGGCAAGAGGTGGACG
>CAZUKT010000156.1:0-9112 GCA_964620975.1 uncultured Rubrivivax sp.
GGCGCGATCGGCGAGGCCATGCCGGGCATGTTCTTGGCCATCAACCCCGGCAGCGCCACGCAGCAACTGCCCGGCGCGCGCACCACCGACCCGGCCTTTGGCCTGCCGGCGGTTTGGATTGAAGAACGCAACCGCGAAATGGCCCAAATGGCCGGCTTTACCGTGGTTGATTGCGCCACCGTGGTGGCCACCCATCTTTCACACTTGATGCAAGTGAACGCTGCACGGCTGCTGGGCCGGGTCGAGACCCAGAACCTCGTGGAGCACGTCACCAAGCTGGCCCCCAAACTCATAGAAGACGTGGTCCCCAAGATGGTCGGAATCGCCACCCTGCAACGTGTCTTGCAACTGCTGCTGGAAGAAGGCGTGCACATCCGCGACATGCGCTCCATCGTGGAATGCCTGGCCGAACACGCCGCCACCGTGACCGACCCCGCAGAGTTGGCCCGCCGCATCCGCACCCACCTGGCCCCGGCCATCGTGCAGCAGATCTATGGCGCGGTGAAAGAGCTGGACGTCATTGCCCTGGAACCCGAACTCGAACGCCTGGTGACACAAGCCCTGAGCAGCCCGCACGGCGCTGCGCTGGACCCGGGCGTGGCCGACACGCTGACACGCAGCGCCGCCGACACCGCGCGCCGGCAAGAAGACATGGGCCTGCCGGCTTGCCTGCTGGTGCCCGACCACATCCGCGCGCCCATGGCGCGGCTGCTCAAACGTGCCGCCCCGCGCCTGAAGGTGCTGGGCCACAGCGAGATTCCTGAAACGCATTCGATCCGCATCGGCTCGATCATTGGAGCAACGCCATGAATGTCAAACGCTTTACGGCGCGCACGTCGCGCGACGCTCTGGCACTGGTGCGGCAGGCCTTTGGTGACGACGCCGTGGTGATGTCCACGCGCCCCTGCGCCGAAGGCGTGGAAGTGCTGGCCATGGCGCCAGAAAGCATCCAGCAGCTCGAACGCATCGGCGCCACGGCCGTGGCCGTGCGTGAACCCCGTGAATTGCGCGAGCCCCGTGACCCCGCCGCCGCCGAGATGCGGCAAGAGCTTCGCCCCGACAGCCGCAGCAGCACCGGCGGCGGTGCGCGCACCGAAGCCCGCCGCGAGCCCACCATGGACGCCAGCGTGGCACAGGACGTGGAGCAGTTGCAGATGAGCACGCTGTCGTTCCAGGACTATGTGCGCCAGCGCATGCTCAAGCGGCGTGAAGCGCAACTGGCGGCTGAAGCCTCGGTAGAACCTGTGCGCGCCTTGCCACCCGTGGTGGCCCCCATTGAAGCCGCCCGCGCCCGCCACGCTGCGGCCAGCCGCGCGCCCCTGGCCGCCGCTGCGCAGCGTGACGTGCCGGTGCTGCGCGAAGAAGTGCTGCTGCCCGAGCTGCACACCGAAGCCACAGCACTGCCCACCGCCGTGCTGCCGCAGCTGCCCGCCGTGGGCACCCCCCAGATCAGCACGCAAGGCCTGGCCTCGCACAGCGACCAGGTGGAAATGATGTGTGAGCTGCGCTCCATGCGGGGCCTCATCGAGCAGCGTTTTGGTGCGCTGGCCTTTATGGAAAAGCTGCAGCGCCAGCCGCGCCAGGCCCAGCTTTCGCAGAAGCTGCTCGACACCGGCTTCAGCCCGGCGCTGATCCGCAAGCTGGTGGAAAGCCTGCCCGCCGACAGCGACGAGCTCACCTGGGCCGGCAATGTGCTGGAACGCAACCTCGTCACCGCCGAACGCGAAGCCGCGCTGGAAGACGTGGGCGGCGTGTTCGCGCTCATCGGTGCCACTGGCGTGGGCAAGACCACCAGCACCGCCAAACTGGCAGCCGCGTTTGCCACCCGCCACGGTGCCGCCAACCTGGGCCTGGTCACGCTGGACGCCTACCGCGTGGCGGCCCACGAACAACTGCGCACCTACGGCCGCATTCTGGGCGTGCCCGTGCACACCGCGCACGACCGCGCTTCGCTGGAAGATCTGCTCGACTTGCTCAGCGGCAAGCGCATGGTGCTGATCGACACCGCCGGCATGGCCCAGCGCGACACGCGCACCGCCGAACTGCTGGAAATGCTGTCGCACCGCGCCATCAGCCGCGTGCTGGTGGTCAACGCATCGGCCCAGGGCGAAACCATTGAAGACCAGCTTCAGGCCTACGCCGCCAATGGTTGCAAGGGCGTGGTGCTGAGCAAGCTGGACGAGGCCGTGAAGCTGGGCCCGGCGCTGGATTCGATGATCCGCCACAAGCTCAAGGTGCTGGCCATTGCCAACGGCCAGCGTGTGCCCGAAGACTGGCACCGCCTGTCAGCCGCCGCGCTGGTGCAGCGTGCGCTGAAGGCCAGCGGCGGCCCGGCCTGGAAGCTCGACGATGGCGACATGAACCTCATCTTTGCCGGCCTGCCGGCTGTGCAGTCAGCCTCGGCCGCAGGGCTGTCCGCGCACTGAGCCGCAGGCACGACATCCCCATGCACGACTTTTACGCTCCTTCCATTGACAGCGGCCCTGCGGGTGCACCGCTGGACCAGGCGCACGGCCTGCGCCGCTTGTTTGCCGGCCGCGCGCGACATGTGCTGCCGCTGGCGGCCAACCCGCATGTGGCCTTCAGCGGCATCGTGCTGGACCGCCTGGCTGCGGTGCTGGCCGCTGCAGGCCATGAGGTGCTGGTGGTGGACGCCAGCAGCATGTCACCGCCGCCACATGAACTGGCCGCCGTGGAACTGGCCGCCTGCATTGAACGCCTGGCCCCGCACGTGAGCTACCTGCCGGCGCGCGGGCTGCCACGTGCCCATGTGGACACACGCGGCTCGGCCGCCAGCTTCATAGACGCACTGCAACAGGCCGCGCCGCAAGCCGACGTGATCTTGCTGCACGCCGACGGCATAGACCTGGCGCGCATCTTCAAGCGGCGCGCCGTGCGGCCCATCTTGCTGGGCGCCGACCACCCCGAGAGCATCAAACACGCCTACGCCAACATCAAGCTGCTGGTGCAGCGTTGCGCGCTGATGAGCTTTGACCTGCTGCTGGCGGCGGCGCCCACGTCGCCGCGCGCCGTGAACATTGCCGAAAGCCTGGCCGGCTGCGCCGACAACTTCTTGGGCGCCACGCTGCTGAACACGGCGTTGATCGACCCCGCCGGCGACCCATCCGCGCCTGCCGACGACGCGCTGGGCCCGCTGCTGGCGGCGCAATTGGCGCTGGACGCCATGCCCTCAATGGCGGCCGCAGAGCGGCTGCCATCGCCGCCCATGCCGCACCTGCCGCACCTGCCCAGGCAAGACCAGACCCCGAACCGTTCCGTTTTGAGATAGAGGCCGACTCATGTACACCGCCAAGGGAACTCTCGACTCCGGCGTGCTGCTCAAGCAATACAGCCCGCTCGTCAGGCGCCTGGCCCACCAGATGATTGCCAAACTGCCTGCCAACGTGGAGCTGGACGACCTCATTCAAGTGGGCATGATCGGCCTGAGCGACGCACTGAGCCGGTTTGACGCCGCCCAGGGCGTGCAGTTTGAGACCTTCGCCACGCAGCGCATCCGTGGCGCCATGCTCGATGAACTGCGCGGCAACGACTGGATGAGCCGCGGCGACCGCCGCCACCAGCGCAACATCGAATCTGCCGTGCACAAGCTGGAGCAGCGCAACGGCCGCGCGCCCAGCGAAGGCGAGATCGCACGCGAAATGGGCCTGAGCCTCACCGACTACCAAGAGCTGCTGGGCAAGGTGCGCGGCACCCAGCTCATCTACCTTGAAGACATGAGCGGTGACGATGGTGACGACGACTACCTCGACCGCCACGTGATAGACGCCGACGCCAACCCCATGGCCCGCATGCAGGACCAGCGCATGCGCGAAGCGCTGGTGGCGGCCATCAAGAACCTGCCCGAACGTGAGCAGTACGTGATGAGCATGTACTACGAACACGACATGAACCTGAAGGAAATCGCTGCCGTCCTGGGCGTGACCGAAAGCCGTGTCTGCCAACTGCACAGCCAGAGCATCGCCAGGCTGCGCACGCGGCTGCGCGAGTGGTAGGCCAGGCGCCTGCCGCTTTGCCCGTCAGAGGGCCGGACACCCCACCACGCCAGCCCTGACGGGAGATTGCACCCATGTTGACCGTGTTCCGGAGGCAGCCCGCAACTGCCAACGTGCCGCCGCCGTCCACACCCGAGAGCGCCCCCGGCCCGGACGCCGGCAAGCTGGTCAGCGACCTCAGCCATCGCGCGTCCACACTGGGCCGCGAAGCCGCCGAGGTGCGTGGCCTGCTGGACGACACCCACAAGACCGCCACCACGCAGGGCAGCGCCGTTCTGGCGCTCTCACGCCAGTTGCAAGAGGTGGTGCAGGCACAGGCCGGCATTGCCCAGGAAACAGCGCAGGGTTTGAAAGCAGTGTCCGAAGTGGGCGACGCCGTGCAGAGCGTGGGCACCGAGGTGAACGGCATCGTGGAGTCATTGCGCCAGGTATCCGACGCCGCCGGCCAGATCACCCAGATTGCGCTGCAGACCCGGCTGGTGGCCTTCAACGCTTCGGTGGAAGCAAAGCGCGCCGGTGAAGCAGGGCGCGGCTTTGGCGTGGTGGCTGACGCCGTCAAGAGCCTGGCGGCCGACGTGGAAGTCTCGTCCATGCAGATCATGGGCACGGTCAAGCAACTGGACGCCCGCATCGCGGCCCTGGCACGCGAAATCTGCCGCCGCACCGACGGCCAGCCCGCAGGCGCGGTGCACCGGGCGCTGTCCGAAGTAGAGCAGGGCGTGCATCGCATCCATCAGGCCAGCGAGCGCAGCCGCGACGTCTGCAGCGGGCTCAACGGGCAGATGGGACACATCGAAGCCGAGATGCGCGCCACCACGGGCGCCATCACCATGGCGCTGGCGCGTACCGAGACCTTCTTGAAGATCTCCGAGCAACTGATCGAGACGGTGGCCGAATGCGGCCACGAAACCGAAGACACGCCCTACATCCACGCCGTGCAACATGCCGCCGGCCAGATTGCACAGTTGCTGGGCGACGCGCTGCGCACCGGCGCCATCAGCACGGCCGACCTCTTTGACGCCGACTACAAGCCCGTTGCGGGCAGCAACCCGGCGCAGCACACCGCGCGCTTCGTGGCCCTGGCCGAGCGCCTGTTTCCCCAGGTGCAGGAGCGCGTCCTGGGCCTGACCGAGAAGGTGGTGTACTGCATCGCGGCCGACCGCAATGGCTACATCGCCTGCCACAACCAGAAGTACAACCAGGCCCAGCGCGTGGGCGACGTGGTGTGGAACACCGCCAACTGCCGCAACCGGCGCATCTTCAACGACCGCACCGGCCTGGCCTCGGGCCGCAACACACGGCCCTTCTTGCTGCAGACCTACCGGCGCGACATGGGCGGCGGGCAGTTTGTGGTGATGAAGGAAGTGGCCGCGCCCATCACCGTGGCGGGTCGCCATTGGGGCGGCCTGAGGCTGGCCTTCAAGTTCTGACGCACGGCGCAGCGTTTTCCAGAAAACCGAAAACACCGCGCCCTGGCAAGGACGGCCCCGTAAGGGTTTTTGCCTGCCACTTTGACGTTGCCGCCAGAGCAGACCCCTGTGCGCCGGGTATGCTTGCGCCGCCTGCGTGCCACGTCGGCATGCGACAGAAAGAACTGAGGCTCTGGACGATGCGGCCAGTGATCGTGCGGCAATCGATCGGTGTGATTTTGTGGATGCTGGCGGCACTGCCGGCCTGGGCCCAGACCCCGGCCGGCAAAGCCGCAGCGGCCGACACGCCGCTGTCGCGCTGCGTTGCGGGCAACCGCGAAAAGCTCGCCGATTGGGCCGAAGCGCTGGCAGCGGCCAACAACCGCCATCGGCTCAACCCGGTGGTGGTGTCGCGCTTGCGCACCCTGGAAGCCGACATGGGCGGCCTGCGCAACCGCGTGCCCCGCGACAGCCGCAACTTGAAAGACTGTGAACTGCTGTCGCAGGCCATAGGCACCGAACAAGACCGGCTGCCGCGTGTGGCTGGCGCCGAGCCGCAAGTTGCCGAGTGCCTGGCCGCAAACGCCCAAAGCCTGCGCGAGGCGTTGCAAGGCTTTGAAGCCCTCGTCAAGGCGGCCGCCGGCAAACCCGCACAAACCGCACCGGCTGAAGCCGCCTTGGCCAGGCTGGCCGAGTTGCGCCCGCTGGTGGCCCGAGAAAGCCAGACCATGGCCACGTGCCGCCAGCACACCACGGCCATTGCCCAAGAGCGTGCCCAGTTGGCCACCATTGCTGCGCTGGACAGTGGCGCCGATGCCGCCGCCATGGACAACTGCCGCAGTGCCAATGTGGACGGCTACGGCGAGCTTTCAAGGGCATGGCGCGAAGCCGCCAGCTCGCGCGGGATGAAGGCAGGCAACACCGACTTCGACGTCGCCATGCTGCGTTTGCGCAAGCTGCGTGACGACGTGGCCCGCCCGGGCTTTGCGTTGGCCGAATGCCAGGCGGTGGCGCAGGCCATTGCCCAGGAAAGGGCACGGGTGCCGGCGCTCCTGGCAGGCAGCAAACCGGCGTCAGCGGCAGCGGCTGCCGCATCTGCGGCCAAGCCCGCCCGGCCAGCACCGCCGCCACCGCTGTATTCCACCGTGGGTGAAATGCCGGTAGAGGCGCTGCAGTCCGTGCCACCGCCGCGCGCCACCAAGCCGCCAGCGGCTGCACCTGCGCCTGCATCCAGCACACGCACAGAACTCCCGCCCAAGAACTAAGAGCGTGAGAGTCAGGCAGCAAGCCTGGAATCCAGTAGAGGGGGCGCAACCGCCCGCAAGTTGGCGGGCTCTGGCTGGGGCGGCTGATCAGGCCAACAGGCCGCCGCCCTTGGCCCCGCGGTCAGCGTTGCCCGCCGCCGAATACAACCCGAGCGGCGCCATGGTGGGGATCAGCACGTCAATGGCGCGGTCAAGCGACGCCGTGGCGCGGGCCAAAGCCTCGCGTTGGGCAGCCACTTGGCCACCGGCCAAGGCCAGGCGCTGGCGCAGCAAAGGGGGCACGCCACCGGCGCGGGCCGCCTGGCTGAAGTCACCCACGGCCGCCGCCAGGGCACTGTGCAGCCCCGCAGCCATGCGGTCCACCGCGTCGGCATCTTGGTGATGCAAAGCTTCGGCCAGGGCAGCGAGCTGCACTTCTACCGTCTGCAGTGGGCGTTCAAGGTCCATCGCTTCTTTCACCGCTTGCAGCTCAAAGTGCGAATGAATCATCGCCAGGGTGCTTTCAGCTGAACTTGCGGCCCAATAGTTCTTCGGCGTTGACGATCAACTTGTCGGCAATGGCTTCGGGGTTGATCGTGAACTGGCCGTCGCGGATGGCCTGTGCAATGCGATCGACCTTGGCGGTGTCAAAGGTAGGGTCTGAACCCACGCCTGACATCAGCGTCGCCTCGGGTGACAGCGCCACCTGGGCGCTGGCTTCAGCCTGCTTGGGCAGGGCCGCAGTGGCTCCGGCGCGCTCGGTGGCGGCAGGGGCTGCAACGGGTTTTGAATCGAGAGGACCGATCTTCATGATGAACTCCTGTCAGGAGCACGGCAGGGGTGCTTACCCAACGACATGGATGCTCTATCGGACTTCCGACCCAAGGACTTTAGCCCGCCATGAATGAATTTTGCGATAACCCCGCGAATGCGGGGGGCCCAATGCGGCGAGCCGTGACTGCGGCAGCGTGGTCTTGTCACAGCTTGACTTCCAGTTGGCGCTCGGCCACCGGCCGCCCGGTGAGCACGCGGCCGTTGTCAATGCGCACGCGCGCGTTCTGACCTTCCATCCCTGGCGTCAGGGCCTGGCCTTCGGCGCTGATGGCAAAGCCGGCGCCGCGGGCGTCGACCCGCACGCGGTCACCCAGTGCAAACCACTGGCGCACTTGGACGTCGGTCTGGCGCAAGGGCTGGCCGGCGGCCACGGGCCGCGCCAACACGCGGCCGGCCAGGGCCTCGGGCGTGGCAAAGGGGGGGGCGCTGGCGGCCGCCCAGTCCACCTCGGCCAGGGCCAGGGCGCCTGGGGTCAGCCGGGTGCCGGCGGGCAGCGGGGCCGTGCTCACGGCCGCACGGGCCCAGACCTGCACTGTCACCGGTAGAAACACATTCCACGCCGTGGGGCCTGTGGCGCAGCGCAGCCCCACCCGCGTGCGGCCCCAGGCCGGCATGCCGGCACTCTGGTAGGCCTGCACCTGCGTGCAGGGGGCCAGTTGCAGGCGGCTGTCTAGCTGGCCTGCCACCACGTCCACGCGGGCGCCGGGCGGGGCCAGCGCCTGCGCTGCTTGCCGGGCCAGCGCCAGTGCATCGGCCAGGGCCTGCGGGGGCAGATTGGACTGGGGCGCCGGGCCGGCTGCGGCCACCTGGGCGCCCACGGCAACGGGCACCACCAAAGCCAGCGTCTGCAGCAGGCGCAGTGCGTTGTGGGTGGAGGCAGGGCCAAGGTTCACAGCCCGCACTCTAGGGGCCCGTTGGCCGCCTGGCGCTGCGAAATGGCAGCCCATTGGCCTTCTATTCGGGCTCATGCCTGTGCGGCCGCTGAACAGAATGGCCATCGTGACCCCAACACCGGCAACTGCGGGGCCACACCAGGAGCCAACACCATGATCCCCCGCTTGACCGCCGCACTCGACTTCCACACCCAGGCCCTGGTGCTGCGGGCCGAGCGCCAGCGTGTCATCGCCAGCAACATTGCCAATGCCGACACCCCGGGCTACCAGGCCCGTGACTTTGACTTTGGCGCCGCCCTGCGCGCCGCCAGCGGCAGCAGCGCCGCGGGCGAGGGCATTGCGCAGGACGTGATGGGCACCGGCAGCCGCGCCTCACCCACCTTGCGCTACGCCGTGCCTTCGCAGACCAATCTGGACAGCAACACCGTGGACATGAACCGCGAACGTGCGGCCTTCATGGAAAACGCCTTCAAGTACGAATCCACGCTGCGTTTCATCAACGGCAACGTGCGCTCCATGCTTGACGCCATGAAGAGCCACAACCAGGCCTGAAGGACATCACCATGAGCATGCTCAGGATATTTGACGTGGCCGGCAGCGCCGTCAGTGCGCAAAGCCAGCGCCTGAACGTGGTGGCTTCCAACCTGGCCAACGCCGACACCGTGGCCGGCCCCGACGGCACGGCCTACAAGGCGCGGCAGGTGGTGTTCCAGACCGCC
>CAZUKT010000157.1:0-6508 GCA_964620975.1 uncultured Rubrivivax sp.
TGCAACTGCCGGTGCAGCTTGGCGATCTCCAGTCGCGTCTGCACGCGCAGCTTGGCGTCCAGGTTGGACAGCGGCTCGTCAAACAGAAAGACCTGCGGCTCGCGCACGATGGCCCGGCCGATGGCCACACGCTGGCGCTGGCCACCCGACAGTTCACGCGGAAAACGCGCCAGCAGGTGGTCGATCTTCAGGATGCCGGCGGCCTTGCGGATGCGGGTGTCGATCTCTTCACGCCCGGCGCCGGCCACCTTGAACCCGAAGGCCATGTTCTTGTACACCGTCATGTGCGGGTACAGCGCGTAGCTCTGGAACACCATCGCAATGCCACGCTCGGCCGGCGGCAGGTGGTTGACCACGCGTTGGCCAATTTCCAGCGTGCCCGAGCTGATGCTTTCCAGCCCGCATACGAGCCGCAGCAACGTGCTCTTGCCGCAGCCGCTGGGGCCTACCAGCACCACGAATTCACCGTCGGCGATGTCCAGGTCAATGCCGGCCAGCACGTCGGTCTTGCCGTCGTAGGACTTGTGGATGTTCTTGAGGCTGACGCAGGCCATGGTGTCGTTTCTTGCGGGGGCGTTACTTCACCGCGCCCGAGGTCAGGCCCCGGATCAACTGGCGCGGGAACAGTGGGTACCGCACGAGCATGGGGATCACCGCCAGCGACAGCGCAGCGAGCACCGAGTTCCAGTCGGTGACGTACTGGCCGATGAACTGCTGCACACCGAGCGTGACGGTCTTGGTGCTGTCGCCCGGCGCCAGGATCAGCGGGAACCAGAGGTCGTTCCAGGCCGGGATCATGGTGAACACGGCCACCGTGGCAATGGCCGGGCGAATGAGCGGCAGCACGATCTGGAAGAAGATCTTGAATTCGCCCACGCCGTCGCAGCGCGCCGCGTCCTTCAGCTCAGCCGGCACCTGGCGCACAAATTCCGACAGGATCATCACCGCCAGCGGCAGACCCTGGGCCGTGTACACCAGCACCAGCGCGGTGAGCGTGTTGACGAGGTCCAGCCGCACCACCAGTTCCAGGATTGACACCGTGCCCAGGCGGATGGGAATCATGATGCCGATGGCCATGAACAGTGCCAGCCATTGGCGGCCCTTGAATTCATATTCCGACAAGGCCCACGCGGCCATAGCGCCAAACAGCACGATGAACACCAACGAGCCCAGCGTGACGACCAGGCTGTTGCCAAAGAAGAGCAGGAAGTTGGAGCTGGACAGCACCTTCTCGAAGCCGATGAACGACAGCGTGTCCAGCGTCGGCAATGCCAGCGGGTTGTCAAAGATGGCGGCACGCGACTTGACGCTGTTGATGAGGATCAGCGCAATGGGAAACAGCGCCAGCGCCGTGTAGAGCATCAGCACGGCGTGCACGCTCAGGCGGCCGATCTCGGGCCTGAACATGGCGCGGTCTGTTGCGGGCAGGGCCAGGGTGCTCATGGTTGGGCGGCCCGCTTCACAGCGCGTAGCGCGTCAAGCGGCGCTGCACGGCAAAGAAGTACAGGCCCACGCCGGCCAGGATCACCAGGAACATCAGCGTGGCCACGGCCGCGCCCATGTGCGGGCTGCCGATCTGTGCCTGGTAACCGAAGAAGGTGCGATAGAACAGCGTGCCCAAGATGTCGGTGGCGTAGTTGGGCCCGGCCATCGCCCCCTTGACCGAATAGATCAGGTCAAAGGCATTGAAATTGCCGACGAAGGTGAGGATGGTGACCAGCCCCAGCGTGGGGTAGATCAGCGGCAGCTTGATGCTCCAGAAGATGCGCATCGCGCTCGCACCTTCGGCATGCGCGGCTTCGACGATCTCTTCGGGCACGGCCAGCAGCGCGGCGTAGATCAGCATCATGGGGATGCCCACGTACTGCCACACCGATATCAGCGCCAGCGTGGCCAGCGCTGTGTCTTGCTGGCCCAGCCAGGGCGCAAACTGGTTGGCCATGCCCACAAAACCCATCAGCTTTTCACCCACGCCCCACAGCGGCGACAGGATCAGCTGCCAGATGAAGCCGATGATCACCACGCTCAGCAGCGTGGGCAAGAAGATCAGCGTGCGGTAGCTCTTCTCGAAGCGCAGGCCTTTCAGGCTGAACAGCGTGGCCAGCAGCAGGCCGATGGGGTTCTGCACCAGCATGTGGATGATGAAGAACTTGGTGTTGTTCCAGATCGCGTTCCAGAACGCGGCCGACCATTCCGGGTCCAGCAAGATGGTGTTGAAGTTGGCCAGCCCCACAAAGTGGCTGGGGCCGGTGTCACCGGCCTGAAAGAAGCCCAGGCGCAACGTATCCAGCAGCGGCAGCGCGCTGAACAGCGAATACACCAGCACCGCAGGCGCCAGGAACACCAGCAACTGCCAGGGCTTGATGCTCTGCGCGGCTTGTTTCAAGGCTGGGCTCCGGGCTGCATGTGAAGTGGCGTGGGCGTGTGGTGCTTACTTCTGCTGCGGTGCGTACCACTTGGCAAAACCGGCCTGCATCTTGGCCGCCGCGTCCTTGGGCGTGAGCTTGCCGTTGAGCAACTGCGCGTTCACGTTCCACAGTTCGTTTTCCATGCTGGGCGTGCCGCGGTTGAGCACCTGCGAATTGAGCCGGATCGTGGAGCCGCAGGTGGCGCGCCAATCCACCATCTGCTTGGCCACCGGGTCGCGCACCGCAATCAGGTGTGTGCTGAGCGAAAAGAAACCCGTCACCTTGTTGGTGTAGATGTCGGCAAATTCCTGCGAGCCGACCCAGGCGATGAACTTGAGCGCGTCTTCCTTGTTCTTGCTCTTCTTGTTGATGCCGATGCCGATGTCGGTGTGGTCAGAGATGAAGCACTTGTCGCCGGCCTTCTTCACCGGCGGCGCAAACGCGCCCAGCTCCAGCCCCGGCGTCTGGTTGAAGTAAGAGATGTCCCAGCTGCCCGTGGGATAGATGGCCGCGCGGCCCAGTGCAAACTGGTTCTGGCTGTCGCCGTAGGTCTGTGCGCTGGCGCCCTTGCCCAGGTAGGTGCCGAGCTTGGCCACGGCTTCAAAGGCCGAGATGAAAGGCGCGTCGGTGAACTTGGCGGTGCCGGCGATCAACGCCTTGCGCCCTTCTTCACCGCGCCAGTGGTTGGGGCCGATGTTGGTGAAGATGATCTGCGAGCTTTCCCACTGGTCGGCCGTGCCCAGGGCCAGCGGGGCCACGCTGCCGTCCTTCTTTACCTTGTCGAGCAGGGCCCAGAACTCGGCCTCGGTCTTGGGCGGCTGCAAGCCGAGCTTGTTGAAGATCTTCTTGTTGTACAAAAAGCCGTGGATCACCGACGCCATGGGCATGCAGAAGCTGTCCTTGCCGTCGTCGGTCTGCCAGGCCACCTTGGCCGTGGGCATGAAGTTCTCCATGCCGGGCTTGCCGTCGAGCTTTTCAAGGTGGCCCTTCTTGTACAGCGACAGCGACACGTCAAAGGGCCGGCACACCACCAGGTCCCCGGCCGTGCCGCCCGTCAGGCGTGCGGCCAGGCTGGAGTCATATTCAGTGGGCGCGGTGGGTGAAAACTTGACGTCGATGCCCGGGTTCTTCTTCTTGAAGGCAGGGATCAGCACACCTTCCCACAAGGACTTGTCGTCGACGCGCCAGCTCTCGATGACCAGCGTGCCGGCTTGCGCACGCGGGGTCACGCCCGCCGACATCAGCGCCGTCATCAACGCTGCCCACAGCGCCCCATTCAGCTTGCGACCCAGATGCATTGTTTGTCCCCGTGATGTTTTGAGCGTTCGCCTGGACGCCCTGCCGGTGCTGGCGCCGTGGGCACAGAAGTGCCGTGCGGGCATGCCATCCCCTTGCTTGCGAATCAGGCTATCACCCAGCCCCGCGTGACACCACGGGGCCCGGCCTCTTCCAGGGATGTTTGCTAAGTCGTTGATAAATATGAGATTTCAGCATCCCAACCCATCGGTTTGGCTTACGTTTCTTCACTGGCAGGTGGCCCCGGGGCGGGCGGCGCAGGGCACGCCTGGTTGCGGCCCCACCGCCGGCGCGCAAGCTGCCGCAATACAAGCTTGCAAAAAGATACGAAGCAAGGCCAACGCCGGGCCGGCTGTGGCCGCAGCGTGATGCGCGTTTGCGTCACTGCAGCGGCGCCAGGCCATGTTCTGGGGGCAGCGCATGAAACCGCATGTACCCGACTCGGGCCGAAGGACTAGGGTTAATACTTATTCTTGCTGCATTGCAACATTCCGCGACCTGCGGGAGTGAAAGGGCCCCACATGACGGTGACCTTGTCCACCATGAACTTGATACGCCCAGCCAACGCGCCGCGCCAGTCTGGCCTGCTGGCGGTGGCCCACCACCTGCTGGCGCTCTGGGCCACACGCCAGCAGGCGGCAGCACAGCACCAGAGGGCCCGGCAGGCCGCGCTGGACGCCGCCCAGGTGCGCCAGATGGCCGACGCCGTGCGTGCATCGAACCCCGGCTTTGCCGCCGACCTGGACGCGGCCGCAGCGCGTGCGCTGCCAGGTTTGCGCACGCCGGGCTGACGGCCCGCGTGGCGGGCGCTTTTTAGGCGATTGGACGGGTGCGTGGTAGGCCGTGCTTCTACCGAATCACCTGGGAAGAGTTCCCTCTCCCACGAAAGTTATCCGGAAAGTTATCCGGTCAGGTGGGCCCTAGGCGCGGGCAATGCACGAACCCTGCGTGTGAGGGCTGCGGCTTGCCGCCCATGCCCACGTTGAGTACCTCGGCCAGCCGCTGTGCCGATGCATTCACGCACCGCGCCAGCGCGCCTAGCCCTCGTGGAGTTCGGCGCCAGGCTGCCGCCCGCCGGTTGAAGCGCCACTGCGCTGGCGATGCCGCGCGGGATGGCCCGAAGCTGCGGGCAAGAGAGCGCCGCTCGCGGCGTGTTGATGGGTTGACGTTTCTGATCACTTGTCTTTACGTTTATTTCCACACTGCTTTACTATTCGGTGATGGATGACGTGACCCGCCAACTGCTTCAACTCGTGGCCAGCGAGCCGCGCAACGTGGCTGCGCGTCTGGCGCTGGCATTGGGGGTGTCGCGTCAGGCTGCCAGTGCGCGCCTGCTAAGGGCCGTAAAGGCCGGCCTCATTGGGCGAACTGGGCATGGGGCTGGCGTGCGCTACTCGCTGGCCACCCAGACCGAGGTGCGCCAGAGCTTCGCGCGCGAGGGCCTGTCTGAAGACCGGGTATGGCAGCAACTGCTGGCGCCGGTGGTGGCCGACCTGCCCGAGAAAGTGCGCGACGTGTGGCGCTACGGTGCGACTGAAATGGTGAACAACGCGGTGGACCACTCGGGCTCGCCCCAGGTGCATGTGGGCATGCGCCGCAACGCACTGTTCACGCAAGCATGGGTGACCGACGACGGTGAGGGTATCTTCCTGCGCATTCAGCGCGCCCTGGACTTGTTCGATCCGCGCGAGGCCATCCTGGAACTGGCCAAGGGCAAATTCACCACCGACCCCGCCAACCACTCGGGCGAGGGCATCTTCTTTTCGTCCAAGGTGTTCGACGTGTTCGACATCCGCTCGGGGCGGCTGCACTTCGCGCACGACGAAGGCAAGGTGGATGTGCTCTTCGAGCGCGACGCCGCGGCGCCCGGCACCACCGTGTTCATGCAACTGGCCAACGACAGCCCGCGCACCACGCGCGAGGTGTTCGACAAGTTCGCCGCCCCCGAGGACTACAGCTTCGCCAAGACCATCGTGCCGGTGAAGCTGGCGCAGCATGAGGGTGAGAAGCTGGTGTCTCGCTCTCAAGCCAAGCGGTTGACGATGCGTTTCGAGCGCTTCCAAACCGTGGTACTGGACTATGCCGGCGTCGAAGAAATCGGCCAGGCATTCGCTGACGAGGTGTTCCGCGTGTTCCAGGTGGCGCACCCCCAGACCACGCTCGTGCCGGTGAACATGGCCCCCGGCGTGAAGACGATGGTGTCGCGCGCCCGGGCGCAGGGGCGCGTGGGCTGAAGCAGACGCCTGCTCCTGGCGTCATACCCAAGGGTGCGTGGTAGGCCGTGCTGGGCTCGAACCAGCGACCAAGGGATTCAGGTTGGCACGGGTTTCCCCGTTCCCTGGACTATCTCATCGCCCTCGTGGCGCCGCACTTGCAAGTGCGGCGCCACGGTCGGGCGCCGGGCGCTCTGGGGGTGCTTATCGGATTGGCTCCTCACACCCTAGTCTCTGCACCTTCCCGCCTACCGGTCTTGCAACCTGCCTTCGGCGGGCTTGGCTCAGGATTGCCGGGTTGGCAGCTCACGCTGCCCACTGACGGTTTCCCTGAATTCACCCGGTTTTCCGCTGGCGCTTTCGCGCCAGGGTCACCTTTTTGATGAGTCCCCTGCTCTGACCAACTGAGCTAACGGCCCACGCAGCGGCAGTGTATCGCGGCGCATTGGGGCAGCCACCCAAACCGTGTGCCACGGGCAGACGGATACTCCGGCCAAGGCAGCGCGCCCAGCAGCGCCGCGCACCGGGCCCTGAGCCCCACACGGAGACGGAGACGGACGACCACCATGCGGCAGTTGAGCGGACACGACG
>CAZUKT010000157.1:6518-9112 GCA_964620975.1 uncultured Rubrivivax sp.
CAAGCTTTCTGTACTCGGACACGGCGCACGCCAACGCCAATGCCACCTTTGTGCAGATCTACGACCAGAGCACCGCCCCCGGCGGCACGCTGCGCTTCAAGACCATCCTGGCGCACATTGAAAGCCGGCTGCACCGCTCGCCGGTGTTCCGCAGCAAGCTCAAGCGGGTGCCACTGGAACTGGACTATCCGTATTGGGTCGACGACGAACACTTTGACCTTGAATACCACGTGCGCCACATCGCGCTGCCTGCGCCAGGTGACTGGCGGCAGTTCTGCATCCAGGCGTCACGCATCCACGCCCGTGCGCTGGACGTGAACCGGCCGCTGTGGGAGATCTACGTCATCGAAGGCCTGGACGCTTTTGACGACCTGCCCAAGGGCAGCTTTGCGCTGCTGACCAAGATCCACCATGCCGCCATCGACGTGGAAAGCCACCACGAGATCATCGAGGTGCTGCACGACACCACGCGCCGCCCACCCAAGGCCGCGCCGCCGGCGCCGTGGTTCCCGGAGCGTGCACCCGGCGCGCTGGCCTTGATGGCACGCGGGGCCGTGCATTCGATGCTGCCGCCGCGCAAGCTGATGGCGCCGTTCACGCGCCTGGCCCCGGCGGCCATGGCGTTTGCGCGCGACCTGCTGGCCACGGACCTGCACACCACCACGCGCTTCAACTCGGTGGTGTCGCCGCACCGCGTGTTTGACACGCGGCGCTTTCTGGTCGGCGAATTCAAGCGCATTTGCGCGCTCGTGCCGGGTGCCACGGTGAACGACGCCGTGCTGGCCGTGTGCGGTGGCGGCCTGCAGCGCTACCTGGATGAACACGGCGAGCTGCCCAGCGCCGATCTGGCCACGCTCGCGCCTGCGCCGGGCCGTGAAGTTGGCGCCAGCGCTGCACGCCATGCCGGGCCCGCCTGGTTGCAGTTGCTGTTGGGCACGCACCTGGCTGACCCTGTGCAGCGCCTGTCGCACATCCAGGCACAGACGGCGGCAGCCCTGGCCCGCACGGTGCCAACCCGTGACGCAGCGGCCGATGCCGACGACAGCACGCCTGCCGCCACGCTGGCGGTGACACGGCGCCTGTTCGGGCGCTCGTCGCTGGCCGGTGGCCAAGGCCAAGGCCACCACCCCGCCGCCTGCACGCTGACCCACGTGCCAGGCCCAGCGCAGCCGCTGTACCTGAGCGGCGCACGCTTGAGCTACTTCTCGGCCATCCTGCCCATTGCCGACGGCATGGGCCTGGTGTTTGCCGTCACCCAGTACGACGGCCGCGTGGTGGTGTCGCCCACCTCGTGCCGAGAACTCATGCCCGACCCACAGGCCTTCACGCAGTGTGTGCGCGACAGCTTTCAGGAACTGCTGGCCCTGGCCGACGCGACACCCGCACAACGCGCCGCCGTGCCACAGCCCGCACCAAAGCCGCGTGTCAGATCGGCAGCGCCGCGTGCGTCAGCAGCCGGTACGCGTGGCCCAAAGGCCCCGACGGTACAAAAGGCTGCCACCGCCCCAAGGGCTGTGAAAGCCGCTCGGCCACGATCCACAACACCGCCGCGTTAAAGCCCAGGCCCACATGGCTGCTGGGCACGCGGATGTTTTCGTGCAGCGCCGGGTTGCCGTCCACGGTGGCTTCTTGCGGTGGCACCACGCCGTCGCTCAGCGAATACAGGCAGCTCAGCGGCATGCTCAGTTGCGCACGTTCTCGCAGCTTCTTGGCACGGGGCTGCATGCTGTGCGCCTCCGGGCCCATGGGGTGGGCGATAAGGCGGTACATGGCCTTGACCAACGGTGGTGACGCACTGCCGGCAGCGTCCACAGAAATCGGGCTGCCGAGTGTGATGACGTTGCGTACGCACTCACCCGCCTGGTGCGCACCGTAGAGCGCAAACACCCCGCCCAGGCTCCAGCCCACCAGGCTGACCTTCTGCCCCGTGGTGTGGTGCATGTGGCGGATCTTCTGCTCCAGTGCATTGGCGTGTTTGGCGTGGAAGCCCACGTTGCGCCCCAGGCCCCAGGTCTGCACGTCGTAGCCCCTGCCGCGCAGGAACAGTTCCAGGCCAATGAGTGAGGCCTCGCTGCCCATGAAACCCGGCAGCAGCAGCACCGGGTGGCCGTCGCCGTGCGGTGCCGTGGCCAGCACCGGCCACAGCCACGGCAGGGTGGCCAGCTCCATGAAAAAGCGCATTTCCAGCGCCGAGCTCAGCACGCTCGGGCGGCCGGTGTGGGGGTGTCGGCTTGCCATGGGCCAATCTTAGGTGGCCGCCCGCGCGGCGCCTGACCCGGGTGTGACACGGCGGCGTGGCGCCTTGGTCGCCTTGATGTCCGTGGTGACCTTGGTGACCTTGGTGGCCTTGGTGGCCTTGGTCACCTTGGGCGACTTGGTGACCTTGGCAGGTCCGGTCGGCTTCTTGGGCCGGGCTGATCTGGGTGCCAAAGCCGCACGCGCGGCCAGCGCACGCTGGCGCACCTGTTCGATGTCGTCGTCGCTGTACACGCCATTCACGCCCGAGATGGCGGCCAGCTTCATGCCGTGCTTGAGACCCATCTTGTAGATGTCGCGCACCTTTTCCCACTCAATGGCGCGGCCCACGGTGAAGT
>CAZUKT010000158.1:0-1604 GCA_964620975.1 uncultured Rubrivivax sp.
GGGCACGGCCGCCACCATGATGGGCATTGCCGAGGCCTGCGGCTTCACGCTGCCCGGGGCCAGCAGCATCCCGGCGGCCGACGCCAACCACGTGCGCATGTCGGCCGAATGCGGCCGCCGCATCGTGCAGATGGTGTGGGAAGACCTGACCCCGGCGCGCATGCTGTCCGGCGCCAACTTCGCCAACGGCATTGCCGTGGCCATGGCCATGGGCTGCAGCACCAACGCCATCATCCACCTGGTGGCCATCAGCCGGCGCGCCGGGCACGCGGTGACGCTGGACGACTTTGACGCCGCCAGCCGGCGTGTGGGTGTCATTGCCAACATCCGGCCCAGCGGCGACACCTACCTGATGGAAGACTTCTATTACGCCGGGGGCCTGCCCGGCATGATGAACGTGATGCGTGAGCACCTGCAGCTGGATGCGCTCAGCGTCAACGGCCGCACCATGGGCGACAACATCGAAGGCGCGCAGGTCTACAACAGCGACGTGATCCGCCCGTTGGCCAACCCCATCTACGCCGAAGGCGCACTGGCCGTGCTGCGTGGCAACCTGGCGCCCGACGGTGTGGTCATCAAGCCCAGCGCCTGCGCACCGCACCTGCTGCAGCACACCGGCCGGGCGCTGGTGTTTGACGACTATCCCGCGCTCAAGGCCGCCGTGGACGACCCCGGCCTTGACGTCACGGGCGACGACATCCTGGTGCTGCGAAACGCCGGCCCCAAGGGCGCCGGCATGCCCGAATGGGGCATGTTGCCCATCCCCACCAAGCTCTTGAAGCAGGGCGTGAAAGACATGCTGCGCCTGAGCGACGCCCGCATGAGCGGCACCAGCTACGGCGGCTGCCTGCTGCACTGCAGCCCCGAAGCCTTTGTGGGCGGCCCGCTGGCGCTGGTGCACACGGGCGACACCATCACCGTGGACGTGCCCGCAAGAACCATCCACCTCAACATCAGCGCCGAAGAATTTGCGCAGCGCCAGGCCGCCTGGCGGCCGCTGCCGCGCCGTTATGAACGCGGCTACGGCTGGATGTTCGGCCAGCACATCCTGCAGGCCAACGAGGGCTGCGACTTTGACTTCCTCGAAACCAGTTTCGGCGCCCCGGTGCCCGAGCCGGCCATCTACTGAGCCCCACCATGAACCCACAAACCCGCCAGCAACTCATGGGCGTGAGCACGGCCACGCTGTGCACGGCGCTGTTCAAGCGCGGCTTCAAGAACCAGTTCATCCAGGATGTGCGGCCGATCAACGCGGGCCTGCCCAACATGGTGGGCCCGGCCTACACGCTGCGCTACATCCCGGCGCGTGAAGACCTGAACCCGATTGGCGTGTTCCAGTACCGGGGCCACCCGCAGCGCAAGGCGGTGGAGGAATGCCCCGAAGGCGCGGTGCTGGTGATAGACAGCCGCAAGGACGCACGCGCCGCCTCGGCCGGCGGCATCTTGGTCAGCCGGCTGATGAAACGTGGCGTGGCCGGCGTGGTGACCGACGGCGGCTTCCGCGACAGCCCCGAAATCGCACGCCTGCCCTTCCCGGCCTACCACCAGCGGCCCAGCGCGCCCACCAACCTGACGCTGCACCAGGCGCTGGACATCAACGTGCC
>CAZUKT010000158.1:1614-6409 GCA_964620975.1 uncultured Rubrivivax sp.
GCTGCCGCGACGCCCCCGTGTGGCCGGGTGACGTGGTGGTGGGCGACGCCGAAGGCGTGGTCGTGATCCCCGCGCACATCGCCGACGAGGTGGCGGCCGAAGCGGTGGAGATGACGGTGTTTGAAGACTTCGTCATCGACATGGTGCAGCAGCAGGGCCGCAGCATCCTGGGGCTGTATCCGCCCACCGATGAACAGAGCCGGGTGGACTTTGCGGCCTGGCGGCTGGCGCAGGGGCGCTGACCACGACACCGCGGCGCGGCTAGCATCAGACCCTGCCCTCTTCGCCAAGCCCTCACCATGAGCGACACCCACCTCATCCCGCTGTCCCGCCTGCAAGACGCCATGCAACTGCTGGTGCGCGGTTTTGGCAGTTCTGAAGCCGAAGTGCTGGCCGTGGCCGGCAACCTGATCGAAGCCAACCTCACGGGCCACGACTCGCACGGCGTGGGCATGCTGCCGCGTTATGCCGATGCCTTTATCGAAGGCGGCCTCACGCCCAACGCCCATGTCAGCACGGTGCTGGACGCGGGCGCCATGTTGCGGCTGGACGGCAACGCCGGCTTTGGCCAGGTCATCGGCCAGGAAGCCATGGCCATGGGCATCGCCCGTGCGCAGCAGCACGGCAGTTGCATCGTGGCGCTGGGCAATGCGCACCACCTGGGCCGCATCGGCGCCTGGGCCGAGCAGGTGGCGGCGGCCGGGCTCGTGTCCATGCACTTTGTGAACGTCATCTCGCGTGCCATCGTGGCGCCACACGGCGGCAGTGATGCACGTTTTGGCACCAACCCGTTTTGCGCCGGCGTGCCGCTGCCGGGGCGGCCGCCGGTGATCCTTGACCTGGCCACCAGCGTCATTGCGCAGGGCAAGACCCGCGTGGCGCACAACAAGGGTGAACAGGTGGCGCCGGGTTGCCTGATCGACGACCAGGGCCGCGACACGCAAGACCCGCGTTACAGCGTGGTGCCGCCCTTTGGCGCGCTGTTGACCTTTGGCGGACACAAGGGCTACGGCCTGGCGGCGATGTGTGAACTGCTGGGTGGCGCGCTGGCTTCGGGCATGACGCAGCGGGTGGGCGACAGCAGCAAGAAGCGCATCCTGAACGGCATGTTCAGCGTGCTCATGGACCCGGCCGCGCTGGGCGAGCGCAGCGCGTTTGAAGCCGAGGCCCTGGCCTGGCTCGACTGGGTGCAGGCCAGCCCCCCGCGTGAAGGTTTTGGCCCCGTGCAGGTGGCCGGTGACGCCGAACGCGCCAGCCGGGCGTTGCGCACCGCGCAGGGTGTGCCGGTGGATGCCACCACCTGGCAAGAGATACTGGCGGCGGCCACCAAACTGGGCGTGAACGCCGAGCAGGTCAACGCGCTGGCAGGCATCTGACGGCAGGGCTGGCGGCCCGGCGGGTTTTGCGTGGGCGGCCTGCTACACCGCCGGTTTGGCCGCCTCGCCCAACAAGCTGCCCCTGCGCAGGCCCAGCGCCAGCGCCAGCATGCCCAGCATCAACACGGCCACCACGCCGTAGGCCATGGCAAAACCGTGCGCACCACCGCCTTGCCAGTCGGCCAGCGCGCCGATGGTGGCGGCGGCCAGCAGCGTGCCGATGCTCGTGAAGATGTTGACCAGGCCTTGTGCCGCTCCACGTTGTGCCACGGGGGCTTCGTCGATGGCAATGGTGCGCAGCGCGCCGCTCACCAGCACGCCGATGCCCAGGCCCACCGGCATGCTGGCCAGCAAAAAGCCCACCAGGCCCAGGCTCGTCACGGCCGTGGCGGCGTAACCGGCGGCGGTGAGCCCAAAACCCGCCAGCACCAGCGTGCGCGAGCCCAGGCGGTTCAGCACCCGGCCTGAGCCCATCGATCCCAGCATCGAGCACACCACCATCGGTAGCAGCACAAAGCCGGCGTTGGCCCGCGCCACGCCATGCGCCAGCGTGGCGATGGAGGTGAGGAAGATCACGCTGCCCATGCCAAAGCCCGCACCCAGCGTCAGCCCGTAGGCCAGCGCCAGTTGCCGGTTGGCAAACAAGCCCAGCGGGATCAGCGGCTGCGCGGCGCGTGATTCAACCCGCAGCAGCACCGGCAGCATCAGCGCCGTCAGCAGCAGACACCAGGGCCACAGGCGCAGGCCGGTGATGTTGTCGGCCACGTGCGTGAGGCCCAGCACCAGGGCGCTGAGCAGCACGAACACGGCCACGATGCCGCGCCAGTCCAACGGCGGCAGCACGCCGGACCGGGCTTGCACGGGCATCACACGCGCGGCTTTCCAGATCACGGCAGCGGCAATGGGCAGGTTGGCCACAAAGATCCACTGCCAGCTGGCCACCACCATCACCAGCCCCGCCAGCGGCGGCCCCAGCACAAAGGCCATGCCGTAGGTGGCGCCGATGAGGCCCAGTGCGCGCGCACGTTCCTTGGGGGCGTACACGTCGCCGATCACGGCGCTGGCCGTGGGGATGATGCCGCCGCCGCCCACGCCCTGTATGGCACGGCCCAGCAGCAGGGCCCAGAAGCTGGTGGACAAGGCGATGACCAGCGAACCCAGCGCAAAGAGCGTGACGCTGGCCAGGTACACGGGCCGGCGGCCGTGGCGGTCGCCCAGGCTGGCCATGGGCGCGGTGCTGCACATCGAGCACAGGATGAAGACGATCATCACCAGCCCGACCTCGCGGTTGTCCAGGCTGAATTGCGCGCGCAAGGCAGGAATGGCCGGCGCAATGACCGACGTGTCCAGCGCGGCCATGAAAACACCGATGAAGAGGGCCGGCATCAGCCCGCGCGGCGGGGACGACCCGCTTGGTGCCACATCCACAGACATCAAGACCCTGCACCTTGGACAAGAAGAGCGCAGATTGTAGGGAGCCCCTGTGCGGCGCTTCTGCGGCAGGTCAGTGTCACGCTCTCAAGCGTAGTAGCGCGACTTCATGCGCTGGCAGTACGCGGCCAGCGTGGGCCGGCGGGCCGCGTGCGCCTGAAGGGGCGACGCCACGGGCGACCACAGCACATTGGCCAAGAAGGCGTAGGCCGAGGCGTCGATGGACGTGGGTGTGTCGCCCAGCATGTAGGCCTGCTCGCCCAGAAGGTCGGCCACGGCCGTGATGTCACGGCAGCCGATGGCCATGACTTCGTCGGCACTGTGCCGGCCCATGCCGTGCCCACGCAGCGAAGCGCGCATGCCGCGCCGCGCCAACGGGGGCACCAGCCAGCGCAGCGGCGGTGGCATCGCGCCAAAGAAGGCCGGACGCGTGAGCGCCCAGCCGGCGGGCAGGACCCAGCGTGTGTAGACCACGGCCCAGTACAGGTTTTCTTCCAGCAGCCGCTGCAAGGCCGTGGCTTGCGCACGCTGCAGCGGTGTCAGCGTTGCGTCCAGCGGGTCGCCGTAGCGCTGTTTGAGGTGCTCGATGATGAAGCTGCTGTCTGCCACCACGGTGCCACCGTCGTCGATGGTGGGCAGCTTGCCCTTGGGCGCCTTCATGATGTTGCCGTCGTTGACGGCCTCGAATGGCAGCCCGGCCATGCGCAAGTAGGTTTCAACCTTCATGCAAAACGGGCTGGCATTGGGCAGGCCAAAGGCCGGCGCAAACTGGTGCAGGCGGATCACGGGCGGGCCTTTCGCGTGGCAGGTGCAGCCCCGCGATTCTGTGTGCGCCGCAGCCCGGCGAAACGCTGCAACGCCTGCCAAACAGGGGGGTCAGGGCCGCTTGCCAAACTCCACCGTTTGCGTGGTCCAGCGCGTGGCCTGCTCGCTCAAGGAGAAACCCAGGCCGGGCCTGTCGGGCACCCACATGCGGCCGTCGGCAATGCGCAGCCTTTCGTTGAACATGGGCTCCAGCCATTCAAAGTGCTCCACCCAAGGCCCGTGGGCGTAGGCCGCACTCAGGTGCAGGTGGATTTCCATCGCAAAGTGCGGCGCCATGCGGATGCGGGCATGGTCGGCAAGCGCCATGATCTTCAGCATGGGCGTGATGCCGCCCACACGGGGCGCGTCGGGCTGTATGAAGTCCACGCTGCGGTGGCGTATCAGCTCCCAGTGTTCGGCCGGGCTGGTGAGCATTTCGCCCGTGGCAATGGGCGTGTCGAGCATGGCCGCCAGTGCGGCGTGGCCTTCGGCGTCATAGGCGTCCAGCGGTTCTTCGATCCAGGTCAGGTTCAGCGGCTCCACCAGCTTGCCAAAACGCTGCGCGGTGCTGCGGTCCCATTGCTGGTTGGCGTCGATCATCATGGCCACGCGGCCGTTGATGCACTGGTGCACGGCCTGCACACGCGCAAGGTCCACCATGGGGTCGGGCTGGCCCACCTTGATCTTGATGCCGCCTATGCCCTTGGCGATGGCCGCTTCGACGTTTTCCAGCACCTCTGCGATGGGCGTGCTCAAGAAGCCGCCGCTGGTGTTGTAGACCTGCACGCTGTCGCGGTGTGCGCCCAGCAGCTTGGCCAGCGGCAGGCCGGCGCGTTTGGCCTTCAGGTCCCACAGCGCAATGTCAAACGCGGCAATGGCCTGGGTGGCCAGCCCGCTGCGGCCCACGCTGGCGCCGGCCCAGCACAGCTTGTCCCATAGGCGTGCGATGTCGTTGGGGTCTTCGCCCAGCAGCGCCGGGGCAATCTCCTTGGCGTGTTCGTACTGGCCGGGGCCGCCGGCACGTTTGCTGTACGAAAAGCCAATGCCGTGGTGGCCCTGGCGGGTCCGTATCTGGGGCTGCCGAGCCCGGTGCGGCTGAACATCCCGCAGCGATTCCTCCCGCCGGGTGCGGCACACTGGTTCGGGACGGACCAACTCGGCCGCGATGTCCTGAGCCGGATGAT
>CAZUKT010000158.1:6419-7828 GCA_964620975.1 uncultured Rubrivivax sp.
GTACGAAAATCCGATGCCGTGGTTGCCCTGGCGGCTGGCGATTTCAGCAAAAAGAAAGGCAATCTCGGTGAGCGGTTTTTGCCGGCCGGTCAGCACCTTGGCGTCGCTGATGGGCGTGGCCAGCGGCAGAAATGTCAGGTGCAGCTTGACCCACTCAATGCGGTCGGTGCTGGCTTCGCCCGTGGCGCCACCAGCGGCCAGCGGGTTGGCCGCGATCAGTCGTGGTGTCATGGCGTTATTGCGGCTTGATGCCGGCGGTGGTGATGACCTTGGTCCACAGGTCGAGCTCGGTCTTGACGAACTTGGTGTAGGCCTCCCCACCGGGCGCCGGTACCACAAAGCCCACCGATTCAAGCCGCTGCTTGATCTCGGGGGACGTCATGATCTTGCGCAGCGCGGCCTCCAGCTTGTCCACCACGGGCTTGGGTGTGCCCTTCAGGGCCGACATGCCGCTCCAGCTAAGCGCCTGGAAGCCGGGGAAGCCACTTTCGGCGATGGTGGGCGTGTCGGGGTACAGCGGGTTGCGCTGCAGGCTGCTCACCGCCAATGCACGCAGCTTGCCGGCCTTGACGTGTGGCAGCGCCACGTCCTGGTTGATGAACATGAGCGGGATCTGGCCGCCCAGCAGGTCTTGCATCATCGGGCCGCCGCCCCGGTAGGGGATGCCCACCATGAAGAAGCCGTTGCAACTCTTCACGCCCTTGGGGCATTCGCTGGCGCGCTGCTTGAGCAGTTCCATCGCCATGTGGCCGCTGGCGGCATGCGTGAAGCCGTAGTTGAGCTTGCCGGGGTTCTGGCGCACATAAGTCACCAGTTCATTGAAGGTCTTGAACGGCGTTTCGGCATTCACCACCAGCACGTTGGGGCCCGAGTGCGACTGCGCCAGGTGCACAAAATCGCGCAGGGAGTCGTACTGCAGCTTGGCGTCCAGCCCGTGGGCCACGGCGCTCTGGCCCACGCCGGTCTGGATCAGGGTGTAGCCGTCGGGTGTCATCTTGGTGGCACGCAGGGTGCCCACGGTGCCACCGGCGCCGCCGATGTTTTCGACGATGAACTGCTGCCCCAGTTCTTTGCTCAGGCCTTCGGCCATCATGCGCGCCATGATGTCGCTGGTGCCACCGGCCGGGAAGGGGCAGATGATCTTGACCGGCTTGCTGGGCCAGGTCTCCTGGGCCAGTGCAAAGTTGGCGCTGGCGGCCAGCACGGTGGCGGCCAGCGCGGTGATGAGTTTGCGTCTTTGCATGCGGTTCTCCGTCGGGTCAATGTGGGTTTGTTGGCGTCTGCCACACGCCAGCGGCTTGCAGCAGGCCGCGTGTGTAGCCCAGCGCAAAACTCATGAAGCGTTCACGGCCCGGGTCCAGCTCGCTGATGGGCACATGGTCGGGGCACAACGGGCCGGCATAACCGCC
>CAZUKT010000158.1:7838-9101 GCA_964620975.1 uncultured Rubrivivax sp.
GGTAGGCACGCAAGGCTTGCAGCATGTCCACGTCGCCTTCGTCGGGAAAGACTTCCTGGAAGTCGAGGTAGCCACCGCGAATGTTGCGAAAGTGAACCATGAAGATGCGGCCCGTGGCGGCCATTTCCTCAATCAGCGGGATCATGGCGCGGCTGGGGTCGGCAAACATCTCGGCCACCGTGCCCTGGCAGAAGTTCAGCCCGTGGTTGGCGCTGCCGCTGAGCGACAAGAACTTGCGCAGCCCGTCGGCCGAGCCCACGACATGTTCAATGCCGTTCAAGCCGCCCACCGGGTAGGCCGGGTCTTGCGGATGGCAGGCCAGGCGCACGCCGGCGCGGTCGGCCGCAGGCACCAGGCCTTCAACAAGGAATTCAATCGCGTCCCAGCCTGCCTGCACGCCCACGGGTGGCACGGCGCGGGCTTCTTTCTGGCCGCACAGCGCGGCCGACTCGGCGCCGCCTTGGGCCTGCTGGCTGGGGTAGCCCACGCCCCAATACGAATGCTGGCGGTCGGCTTCGGGTGTGTACTCGGCGAGGCAAAAACCCGAGTTGCTGCAGCCCCCGCGCCCTGGCTTGAGCGCCGTGCGTGTGATGCCCACCATCTGCACGTTGTACTTGAGGCAGGTCATGCCGGCATCTGCGGCCACCGCGATGTTGCGGGCCAGGATGTCGCGGCTCTTGCGCGCGCCAGGCAGGTCTACCAGCGAGTCCAGCAAAATGGATCCCACGTCCAGCGCAAACACGTCCAGCGTGTGGCCGAAGCCTTCAACCCAACGCCGGTAGTCGCGCAGCGGGGTGGTGTCCCATGCGGTGATGCCGCCGGTTGCCGCTGACACCAACGCGGTGCCGCGGTTGTCGAGCACCACGTGCTGCACACCGAGTTGCGCGCTCAGGCGCAGGCGGTCTTCACTGGGGTTGAGGAGTTGTTCGCTGATGTACATGGGGCGGCCGATGTTGGCCCGGCGCCCACGGTGCAGCAACAGCGGTGATCCCGCATGCGGCCCGGCTGTTCCCACAGTCTGGGACGGCCGGGCGCGGGTGCTACCGCATCAAAGGGCCAGCGAATCGGCCCAGATGTTGTCGGCCCAGCTTTGCGCGTAGCGGCCTTCGACCTGGTTGGCGGCGGCGCTGACACCGCCTGAGCCCGCCACCGTCTTGAAGGTCTTTTCAGCCTCCACGTACTGGTGCACCGACGACACGTGGATCACGTCCTTGGCGGTGACGAAGCTGTAGCAGGTGTTCATCACCAGCGGCGTGTCGTTCA
>CAZUKT010000159.1:0-6263 GCA_964620975.1 uncultured Rubrivivax sp.
GTGACGAGGTCTGCCTGATCTGCCTCTTCCATGAAGGCCCCTGGGCGGCCGAGGCCCGTGCGCTGGGCATCGAGGTCATAGCCATAGGCAAGCGGCGGGGCCTGGACGTGCGTGCCATGCGGTCATTGCGGCGCGCGTTGCACACCCGGTCGGCCGACGTGCTGCACACCCACAACGCCGTGGCGCACTACTACACCGCAGGCGCCGGGCTGGGGCTGGGCGCGGTGCGGCTGATCAACACCCGGCACGGCATGGGCGAAGCCCGGGGCAGTGCGCGGCTGGAACTGCTGTACCGGCTGGCGATGCGCAGGGCCCACTGCGGCGTGGCGGTGTGCCGTGCGGCGCGCCAGCGCTTCCTGGACATCGGCGCCTTCACCCAGGCCAAGGCGATGGTGGTGCCCAACGGCGTGGCCATTGCGGGCGCCGCAGCGCGCAGCCTGGCCGCGCGCCAGCAAATGCTGGCCGGCCTGGGCCGGCCCCCCAGCCCCCTGGTGATTGGGGCCGTGGGCCGGCTGAGCGCGGTCAAGGACCACGCCATGCTGTTGCACGCCGTGCAGCGCCTGCGCCACTCGGGCCGCGACGTGGAACTGGTGGTGTTGGGCGACGGACGCGAGCGCGCGGCCCTGCAGGCGCTGGCGCAGTCGTTGCAGATACAGCCCCACGTGCACCTGGTGGGCTGGCGCCACGACGTGTCGGACTGGCTGCAGGGCTTTGACGTGTTTGCCATGCCGTCGGTGTCTGAAGGCTATGCGCTGGCGCTGGTGGAAGCGGCCGCTGCCGCGCTGCCACTGGTGGCCACGGCGGTGGGGGGCAACGGCGAAATCGTGCAGCAGGGTGTCACGGGCATGCTGGTGCCCGCGCGTGACAGCGACGCCTTCGCCGCCGCCCTGGCCCAGCTGGTGGACAACGCCGCACTGCGTGCCGACATGGGGCAGGCGGCAAGGCAGTGGGCGCTGGCCCACGGCAGCATAGGCACCATGGGTGCGGCCTACCAGGCGCTGTATGAGGAGCGGGCATGAAGGTGCTGGCCATCACCAACCTCTTCGGCTTTCCGTGGGACCCGACCCGTGGCATGTACAACCAGCAGCAGTTCACCCGGCTGGCACGCCATGTGGACCTGCGTGTGCTGGTGGCCGTGCCCTGGCCCGACGCACTGCGCCACCTGCGCGCCTACATCGCGGCGCGGCGCTGCCAGCAACAGCGCAATTCGGGCATTGACTACTTCATCTTCTGGTACCCGCCCCGCATGCTGCAGACCATGCATCCGTTGTTCTTTTTTCTTTCGCTGGTGTTTCAGCGCCCGGGCACGCTGTTCCTGCGCCGCTGGCAGGTGCTGCTGGGCAGCTGGGCATTTCCTGATGGCGTGGCCACGGCGGCCGTCGGCCGGATGGTGGGCACGCCGGTGCTGCTCAAGGTGCACGGCACCGACATCAACGACTACCTGAGCCGGCCCGGCAGGCGCTGGCAGATTCTGGCCGCCATGCGCCACAGCCGTGCGGTGCTGGCAGTGAGCGAAGCCTTGCGAAGCCGGCTGGTGCGCGCCGGTGTGCCGGCGGCCCGTGTCACCGTGCTCTACAACGGGGTCGACGCCGATCTGTTCCGGCCTGCCGTGCATGCCGATGACCGTGCGGCGGCCCGCCTGCACGCGGGCCTGGCCAACGACGACGAGCTGCTGCTGTTTGTGGGCAACCTCAAGCCCGCCAAGGGCTGCATCGATCTGCTCGAGGCCTTTGTCGCCCTGGCGTCCCGGCCCGGCCCGCGCCTGTGCCTGGCCTTCATCGGTGACGGCCCGGCGGCCGCTGCCATGCGCCAGCGTGTGGCCAGCGCCGGCCTGGCCGAACGTGTGCGCTTGTTGGGCAGGCTGGACCACCACCAGCTACCGGCCTGGTATGCCGCAGCGCGCCTCGTGTGCCTGCCCAGCCACGCCGAAGGCGTGCCCAACGTGCTGCTGGAGGCCATGAGCTGCGGCACGCCGGTGGTGGCTTCGTGTGTGGGCGGCGTGCCCGAGGTGGTGCCCGCTTTCGCCGGTGTGCTGATGCCACCGCAAGACCCGGTGGCGCTGGGCGCGGCGCTGCAGGCGGCCCTGGCCAGGCAATGGGAGCCCGCCCGCATTGCCGCGCACGCGCGGCAGTTTGGCTGGCAAGCCAACGTCGATGGCCTGCGCACGCTGTTGGCACAAGTGGCCGGCCCGGTGCCAATGCAGCAGGTGCAGCCATGATCGCCGCCGCCGCGGTCTTGTGGGTCAGCGTGGCCTGCATCGTCTACACCTACTTCGGCTATCCGTTGCTGCTGATGCTGCTGGCGGCGCTGCACCAGTTGCACTCCGACTGGCGGCTGGTGGCCCACGGCCGCACACGCCGCGTGGCGCCGGCCGCACGCCTGCCGGCACTGGCCGTGGTCGTGGCCGCGCACAACGAAGAACGGCACATTGCCGAGCGCCTGCAAAACCTGCTGGCGCAAGACTATCCGGCCGACTTGCTCACGGTCTATGTGGGCTCGGACGCCTCTGACGACCGCACCGTGGCCATCGTGCGCGCCCTGGCCAGCCCGCGTGTGCACCTGGTTGAATTCACGCAACGCCGGGGCAAGACGTCCGTGGTCAACGACCTGGTGGCCATGACCCAGCAAGAGATCGTGGTCTTCACCGACGCCAACACCTACTTCCAGCCCGACGCCTTGTCTTGCCTGGTGCGCCACTTTGACCAGCCCGACGTGGGTTGCGTCTGCGGCGAACTGCGTCTGGTGAAGGGGGGTGGCACGGGTGAGAACCTGGACCACGTCTACTGGCGCTACGAACGCATGCTCAAGTTCTTTGAAAGCCGCATCGGCGCGCTGCTGGGTGCCAACGGGGGTGTCTATGCACTGCGCCGCCTGGACTACAAGCCGATCCCCGGCAACGCCATCGTCGACGACTTCTGGATCTCCATGGCGGTGGTCGAGGCGGGCCGGCGCTGCGTCTACGACCCCGAGGCCGTGGCCCGCGAAACCATCCCTGACCGCATCGACGACGAATTCCGCCGCCGCGTGCGCATAGGCACCGGCAACTACCAGGCCATGGTGCGCTTTGCCAACATGCTCGACCCCCGGCGCGGCCTGGTGGCACTGGCCTTTTTCTCGCACAAGTTTCTGCGCTGGGTGGCGCCGCACTGCATGGTGCTGGCGCTGTTGTGCAACCTGGTGTTGATCGCGCGCACGGGCTACGCGGTGATGATGGCGCTGCAACTGGCCTTTTACGGCAGCGCTGCGCTGGGCTGGTGGCGGTCGCGCAGCGCGGCCGTGCCAGCTTTGCTGCGGGTGCCGCTGTTTTTTGTCAGCATGAACGCGGGCCTGCTGTTCGGCTTTGTGCACTACATCCAGGGCCATGCCTCGGCGGTGTGGGCGCGCAGCGCACGCGGCCAAGAGGAGGCCGCACCGTGAACTGGCTTCAGGGCGGGCTGCTGGCGGCCTTGGCCACAGGGCTGGTGCTGGCGGTGGCCGTGGCGCTGGAGGCCCGGCGCAAGAACATGCACCAGTGGTT
Source organism: uncultured Rubrivivax sp. (assembly GCA_964620975.1). GTDB lineage: Bacteria > Pseudomonadota > Gammaproteobacteria > Burkholderiales > Burkholderiaceae_C > Rubrivivax. Next base: position 3,518 of record CAZUKT010000159.1, read on the forward strand.
GGGTGCCTACATCCGGCAACGGCGGCCCGCGCCGGTTGCGGGGCCGGTGCACGTGATGTTTGCCTTTGTCGACCATTTCGAGCCGCAGTGGGGCCGGCCCGACTACGCCACCGAAGTAAAGCGCGTGGCGCGCTGGCGTGAAGGCTACAAGGCCCTGGCCAGCCGCCACCAAGATGCCGACGGTGTGCCGCCGCAGCACACCTTTTTCTACCCCGAAGAAGAGTACCGGCCCGAGCACCTGGACGCCTTGGCTGATCTGTGCCGCGAAGGCTTTGGCGAGATTGAAGTCCACCTGCACCACGACCACGACACCGAAGCCGGGCTGCGCAAAAAGATCACCGGCTTTGTGCAACTGCTGCACCAGCGCCACGGTGCGCTGCCGGTGGACCCGGCCACGGTCCAACCCGCCTTCGGCTTCATCCACGGCAACTGGAGCCTGGACAACTCGCGCGGCGACGGCCGCTGGTGTGGTGTGAACAACGAACTGCGGGTGCTGGGTGAACTGGGCTGCTACGCCGACTTCACGCTGCCTTCGGCGCCCAGTGACACGCAGACCCGCAAGATCAACAGCATCTACTACGCCACCGATGACGTGCACCGCCCCAAGTCGCATGACGACGGTGTGGACGTCTGTGCCGGCCGGGCCGGCCATGGCGACCTGCTGGTGGTGCAGGGCCCGCTGGCACTGAACTGGAAACGCCGCCGCCACGGCCTGGTGCCGCGCATCGAAAACGCCGACATTCGCGCCGCCTACCCGCCCACGCCAGACCGCATCGCGCTGTGGGTGCGGCAGCACATCCATGTGCGCGGGCGGCCGGAGTGGATCTTCATCAAGGTGCACACCCACGGCACGCCCGAGCGTGACACCGACGCCTTGCTCGGCGCGCCGGTGGAAGCCATGTTCAGCCACCTCGAATCGCGCTACAACGACGGCCGCCAATACCTGCTGCACTACGTGAGCAGCCGCGAGATGTTCAACATCATCAAGGCCGCCGAAGCCGGGCTGCAAGGCAACCCGCACCAGTACCGCAACCACGTGCTGCCCAAGCCGCCCATGTTCACCGCACCGCCCGCAGCGGCGCACCATGGCCGGCAAGCGTGAACACGCCGCGCGCGCGCTGGCCCGTGGTGGGCTGGTGCAGGCGCTGGGTTCACTGCACTCGGCCTGCGTGCGTGACTTGCGGGTGCTGGCCTACCACCGCGTGCTGCCGGCGCTGAACGAAGACAGCTACCCCGGCGACGTGGAACTGGTCAGCGCGCTGCAGGCCGACTTTGACTGGCAGATGGCCTACCTTGCACGCCGCTTCCACCCGGTCAGCTGCCGGCAGGTGGCCGACGCACTGGACGGTGGCACGCCACTGCCGCGCCGCGCGGTGATGGTGACCTTTGACGACGGTTTTCGAGACAACTTTGAGGTGGCCTGGCCCACCCTGCGCCAGCACGGTGTGCCGGCCGTGTTTTTCTTGTCCACGGGCTACATCGACAGCCAGGTGCCCTTCTGGTTTGACCGGCTCGTACAAGTGCTGCTGCTGATGCCGCCTGGGCGCCTGCAGATCGACGCGCTGGGGCAGGTGCTGGACTTGGCGCCCAGCACCGCCGGGCGGCGGCCGCAGGCGGCCTTGCTGCTGCGCGCGATCAAACGTGTGCCCGACGCCACCCGCTGCGCCGTCCTGCAGCAACTGGAGCAACAACTGGAGCAGCACCTGCACACAGCGGGTCTGCCGGCGGCGCCGCTGGCAGACCCGCTGGCCACCCCCATGTGCTGGCAGCAGGTGCGCCAGATGTCGCAGGCCGGCATTGAGTTCGGCTCGCACACGGTGACGCACCCGGTGCTGGCACGCCTGGCCAACACTGACCAACTGCGCAGCGAACTGGTGCAGTCGCGGCAACGCATTGAACATGAAACCGGCCAGCCCGTCGTGGCCCTGGCCTACCCCGTGGGCGGGCGCGACGCCTTTGACGCGCAGGTGCTGGCGGCCACCGCCGAGGCGGGTTACCGGCTGGCCTTCAGCTACCAGCCGGGAGCGAACCGGCCGGCGCCCGCGCAGCGGCTGCAACTCAAGCGCCTGCATGTCGAGCGCGACACGACACGGGCCATGTTTGCCGCCGTGCTGGAACTGCCGGGGGTCTTCGGACGCTGAGACGCCATCCACCGCCATCCACCGCCATCAATCGCCATCAATCGCCATCCACCGCAACAATCAGCCGCAGACCCAAAGGGGCACCATCATGGCCATGATTCCGCACATGTTTGCACACGCATCGCGCTGGGCTGTGGCCGCGCTGGTGCTGGCCTTGGCCGGCTGCAAGGGCGGGGCAGACGCCGGCACCACCGAGCCCCCGCCGCCAGCGGCGGCCGGGCCGCGCATTCTGATCAACGACGCCGCCACCCTGGCGCGCTACCGCAACCTGCTGGCCCAGCAGGCCGCCCCCGCCGTGCGGTTCAAGGCCATGGTGGACGCCGAAGTGGGTGGCGCGCAGGCCTATGCCTTCATGCCCTGGTATGCCGCGCTCATGGCGCGCTTGAGCAGCGACGAGGCCTACTGCCGTTTTGCGGTGTTGCGCACCGACACCTTCGTGGCCGAAGAAGAAACGCTCATCCGCGCTGGCAACCGGCCTGCGGTGGCGGGTGACAGCTATCTGGAGATCGGGCAAATGGTCGGCAACGTGGCACTGGTCTACGACTGGTGCCGCAGCACCATGACCGACAGCCGCAGCCCCTGGGCCTGCGCCAGGCCGACCGCCG
>CAZUKT010000159.1:6273-9085 GCA_964620975.1 uncultured Rubrivivax sp.
GCACACGCTTGACGGCCTATGCCAACCAGGCCGTGTGGAACGTCTGGAACCACGAACGCGCGCAGTGGGGTGGCACCTTGCATGCGTGGAGCGGCTGGTCGGTGGACAACCCGGTCAACAACTACTACTACTCGTTTCTTGAAGCCACCATGCTGCTGGCGCTGGCAACCCAGGGTGAAAACGACCAGGCCCAGCTCTGGCGTGACACCTTCCGCCAGGCCAAGCTGGAAGCCCAGTTGTTCCCGGTCTTCAACCGCGACCTGCAAGGCGGCGGCTCGCGCGAAGGCACGGGTTACGGCACGGCCATGAAGAACCTCTTTCGCCTCTTTGACTGGTGGGAGCGGTCTACCGGTGAACGCCTGGCCACACGCAGCCCGCACACGCTGGCATCCATGGCCCACCTGGTGCATGCCGTGGTGCCCACGCTGGACCGCCTTACGCCCACCGGCGACCACGCACGCGACTCCACCGCCGCCCTGTTTGACTACCACCGCGACTACCTGCTGGTCCTGATGCGGCTGTTTCCTGCAGAGCGCCTGACGGGCGTGGCGGCGTCGCTGCTGGCGGCATCGTCGGTGCCGCGCATGGCCAATGGTTTCATGGCCTACAGCGACTTTCTCTACGACCCGTCTGACATCAGCCCGGTGCCGCTGGCGGCCTTGGCCACCACGTACTGGGGTGCCGGTACCGGGCAACTGGCAATGCGGTCTTCATGGGCACGCGACGCCGCCTACGCCAACTTCATCTGCGGCCCCTACACCGAAAGCCACGCCCACCGCGACCAGGGCAGCTTCACGCTTTTCAAGGGCAACTGGCTGGCCTACGACGCCAATGTGGAATCGGCGTCGGGCATCGAGCAGGCCGAAGAACTGCACAACCTGGTGCGCGTGGAGCAGGGCGGTTCTGTGGTGCCCCAGCGCGAAGGCGCGCCGCCTTGCGAGATGCTGGCCCTGGCCGACAACGCCCACTACACCTATGGCGTGGCACGCATCACACCGGTCTACAACGGGCATGCCGCCGTGGCCAAGGTGGAGCGCGAATTCCTCTTCATCAAGCCGGCCACGTTTGTGGTGTTTGACCGCGTGCAAACCAGCGGCGGCGCGCGCCGCGTGTGGACGCTCAACCTGCCCGCGCAGCCCACTGTGCAGGGCGACACGCTGAGCCTCGTGCAAGGCAGCAACCGGCTCGACGTGGTGCGCCTGGCACCCACGGGTTTGAGCACCCAGATGCACGCCTGGGCCGCCAGCGGCCTGGGCATGCAAGGTGGCGTGCGTGTGGATGTGGCCGACGACATCGGCGACAGCACCTTGTTCTTGCATGTGCTGGGCACCGACGGCGCGGTGGCACGCGCCGAGCGTGCCGACGCGCCAGGCAGCCTGGGCGCACAAATCACGCTGGCCGACGGCGGGGTGGCCACCGTGCGGTTTGCCACCGGCTCGGCCGGGGCCACGCTGGAACTGCGCAACGCCGGTGGTGCCGTCATCAGCAGCGGGGCCTTGCCCACCACGGTGCAGGTGCCGGCGCTGTTTGCCAGCCCGTAGCAGCCCACACGCCTAGTCGGTGTCGTCGTCAAAGCGCGTGAAGTGCCACTGGGCCGGGTCGATCAAGGCCGGTTCGGCAGGTGCCGCCGCGTAGACGGGCAAGGTCTCGGGCCGCCGCACAAAGCCGGCGCGGCGCAGTTGTTCGGCCACCGCCGGCGCGCCGAAGAATTCAACCGACACGCTCTTGCAGCCCAGGCGCCTGGCCATGTGCGTGAAGGCCAGCATCAGCGCGGCCGTATCGCGGCCCGGGTCGGCGCACAGGAAGTCCAGCACTTCAAAGAACCCGTGACGCGCCCGCCATACCACGTAGCCGCGGGCCTGGCCGTCGGCGCTGCGCGCGATGCAGGCCTGTGCGTCGCCACGTGCGCGGCCGGTGAAGCGCCACTGCAGCATGCGAGAGGAGCGTTCCGACAGCACCGTGTCTGCAGGCCGCGCCGCCCACAGGCTGTCGAACACCGCGTCGTCAAAGGCCGCGGGGTGGCAGGCCAGGGCCGGCGGCGCGCGCCAGCGGCGCACGGTGTTGGCCAGGCTCAGCAGCAGGTCCAGCGGCGGCGACACCAGCCTGGCCAGCAGCCGTGGCATGCGGTCTGCCAGGGGCTCCAGCGTGGCCACGGGCTTGGCGTGACGGCTCATGTCGCCCAGGTACTGCAGGCCAGCGCGCATGACCACCGCCGCAGCCTTGGTGTTGGGCGTGGCGTAGGCCATGTCAAAGCGGCTGGTGGCGGCCTGCAGGCAGTGGCGGGCCAGCCTGAGCGCGGGCACCAGCGAGCGATGTTCCGCGTCCACGACAAAGTCGGCCAGGCCCGCGGCCCGCAAGGCCCGGGCGCCATGCCAGAACGCGCGGGGGTGCAGCGCCGCCGTGCCACAGGCTTGGGGCAGGCCGTCGGCCCGCAACATGAACAGGCAGCCCTGGCCCGCCGGGTTGGCCGCGTAGCCCTTGTCAAACTTGGCGCGGGCGCTGGCATCGTCATAGCCGTTCAGGTTGCGCCGCCACAGGGCCTGCGCAACAGGGCCGGCCAGGTGCAGTTCAGGCTCGTCTATCGAGTAACTGGGGTTCATGGCAGCGCGGGTTGATCGGGTGCGTGGTGCGGTGTGGCGTGCGGTGAAAGGTCCGGTGAGAGGTGCGCCAAGGAGGGCGGCCTGCGGGCTGCAAACGTCACCGACGTGGTGCACAGGTCCTGCGCCGTGTAGGCGCTGAATTCCGCCGCCACGGGCCACTGCGTCAACAGCGGCATCAGTTCTGTACGCACGGTCTGCATCTGGCTGGCAAT
>CAZUKT010000160.1:0-9024 GCA_964620975.1 uncultured Rubrivivax sp.
AGCTGTTGCAGTTGCAGCACTTGCAGCCGTGCCGTCGGTGCCGCCGCTGGCATGCGGCTGGGCCGGCTGGGCCGGTGGGGCTAGCGCTGGGGTGGCCACCATGAAAAGCCGCCTTGGGCCTGGGTCATCTGGCTCACGGCCAGCACGGCCTGCGTGCGTGAACTGACGCCCAGCGCGCGCAGCACGGCGGCCACGTGGTCCTTGACCGTTTCAACGCTCAGGTTCAATTGGCGTGCGATGAGCTTGTTAGGCAGGCCCTGCAGCAGCAGCGACAGCACCTCGGCCTGGCGCGGCGTCAGGCCCACGTCTTCAATGCGCGGCAGCTTCTGGTGGGGGTCGGGCCGGGCGGCGGTGCCCAGCGGCGCTTCGCCCGACGGCCGCATCACGGCCGGCACGGTGTCGCCTTCAAGGCGGCTGCTGCCAAAAGCCAGGCCCAGCATGGACGGCGGCACATACATCGACCCCGTCATCACCATGCGCAGGGCTTCGTGCAATTCACCGTGCGACGATTTCTTGGGCACAAAACCCATGGCGCCGCTGTCGATGGCGCGGATCACGTCGCTGGCGCGGTCTGACGCCGACACCACCACCACCGGCACGGCCGGATAGGCAGCGCGAAACTCCACCAGCACGTCAAAACCGTCGGCGTCGCCCAGTGACAGGTCGAGCAGGACAAGGTCGAATTCGGGGTCTTCCAGCAGCGTGGCGCGGGCACCGGCGGCGCTGTCGACGCCCACCACGGTGGTGTCGCTGCCTATCGTCTGGATGACAGCCTGCAGAGCGGCCAGAACCAGGGGGTGATCGTCAACCAACAGCACCTTCATGGCACCTCCACGCCTTGTGTTGCGCGGCATTGTGTGGCCGCACCTGCGCCGGCCCGGCACCCACCTTTGGGGGGTATTGGCACGGGTGTGGGCACGCCTAGATAAAGCGCCGCGACACCGACTCGGCCACACAAGCCGGCTTGGCCGAGCCTTCAAGCTCCAGCGTGGCTTCGGTCACCAGCTGTGCACCCCCGGCCAGCGGCTCGTAGGCCAGCAGCCTGAAGCGGCCGCGCAAGCGGCTGCCCACGCGCACCGGTGCCATGAAGCGCACACGGTTCAGGCCGTAGTTGACGCCCATGCGCACGTCGGCAATGTCAAAGGCGCTTTCAAACAGGTGCGGCAGCAGGCTCAGCGTGAGAAAGCCGTGTGCCACCGTGGCGCCAAAAGGGCCGGCGGCAGCGCGCACGGGGTCGGTGTGAATCCATTGGTGGTCACCCGTGGCCTGGGCGAAAAGGTCAATGCGGTGCTGGTCAACGGCCAGCCAGTCGCTGAGACCTATTTCCTGGCCCACAGCCGCTTGCAGATCGGCCAGATGTGCAAAGTGATTCATGAACTGCGCACCCAGCTGGTCAGCGGCGCCCACTGTTCAAGGTCGCGCTCCACGCGGCTCGCGGCCACGTCCCACAGCGTCAAGCCACGCGCGGCCAGTTGCACATAGTTTTGTGTGTCGCGCAGCCAACCCACCACGGGCACGGGCAGCGTGGCCAGGTACTGGTGCAGTTGTTCGTTGGCGCGGGTGTGCTCGCGCACGCGCATGCCCACCAGGCCGAGCTTGATCTCGGCACCCCGTTTTTGTTGTCGCAGCATCTGCACAAAGGCGTGTGTGGCCTGGATGTCAAACAGGCTGGGCTGCAGCGGTATCAGCATGCGGTCGGCAATGCGCAGCACCGCGTCCAGCCGCTTGCCGTGCAGGCCGGCGGGCGTGTCCAGCACCACGTGCGTGGTGCCCTTGGGCGGCCGCACGATGTCGTCAGCGGCCACGTCCCAGCCACTGATGATGGGCAGATGCGGCGGGCGCAGGGCCAGCCATTGGCGTGCCGACTGCTGGCGGTCAACATCACCCAGCATCACGCTGTGGCCGGCAGCCGCCAGGCAACCGGCAATGTTGGTGGCCAGCGTACTTTTGCCGACGCCACCCTTGGGATTGGCAACCACGATCACGGGCATGGGGTGCTCCTGCAGCCGGGGGGACTTTGTGGGCTATGGTAGCCGGGCGCTGGCGGGCTGCGGAGCCCTGCGCCACCCCTTGTCGGACCCTGGCCCCACCTTACGCCCTTCAACACAACCCACCCAGACCGGAAGCCCCCCGCACCATGGCCCAGATCCTTGTCGTGGCTGCGCACCCGCAGCTGGACCACTCCCGCGTCACCCGCAGCCTGATGCAGGCGGCCCGCACAGCAGGCGCCCAGGTGGCCGTGCGCGACCTCTACGCGCTGTACCCCGACTACTTCATTGACGTGGCTGCCGAGCAGGCGGCACTGGCCGACGCCCGCATCGTGGTGTGGTTGCATCCAGTGCACTGGTATTCCATGCCGCCGCTGCTGAAGCTTTGGCTGGACGAGGTCTTTGCCTTTGGCTGGGCCTACGGGCAAGGCAGTTGCGCACTGGCTGGCAAGGACTTGTGGCTGGTGGCCTCTACCGGCGGCCCCGATGCCAGCTACCGGCCCGACGGCTACAACCGCTACTTCTTTGACGCCTTCCTGCACCCTTACGAGCAAACCGCCGCGCTGGTGGGCATGCGCTGGCTGCCGCCCCTGGTGCAGCACGGTGCGCACCGCATCGACGACAGCACGCTGGCTGCGCACGCCAAGCTCTTTGCCGAGCGCTTGCGCACCTGGCCCGATTGGCCGGAGATTGCCGCACTGGAAGCGGCCGTCGCCTGCAACGTGCCGGCCGACGCCAGGCCGCAGGAGTAACCCGCGATGGAACACAGCACGCCGTGGATCCTGTCCAGCCTCATTTACCTGGGTGCGGCCGTGCTGGCCGTGCCGGTGGCGCGTTTGCTGGGCCTGGGCTCGATCATTGGTTACCTGGGCGCCGGCATCGCCATCGGGCCGTGGGGCCTGAAGCTCGTGACCGACGCGCAAGACATGCTGCACTTTGCCGAATTCGGCGTCGTGCTGATGCTCTTTCTTGTGGGGCTGGAACTGGAGCCGCGCCGGCTGTGGGCGATGCGCCGGCCCATCTTCGGCTGGGGCACTGTGCAACTGCTGGGATCGGCGGCGCTGATCACCGGCGTCGGCGTGGCGGCGGGGGCCGACTGGCGGCTGGCGCTGGTGGCCGCGCTGGGCCTGGGCCTCAGCAGCACGGCCATCGGCCTGGGGGTGCTGGCCGAACGCAACCTCATGGCCACCACGGCCGGCCAAAGCGTGCTGAGCGTGGCACTGCTGCAAGACATTGCGGCCATCCCGATACTGGCCATCGTGCCGCTGCTGGCCGCCGGGGGTGCGGTTGACTCCGGCGGCGGCTGGCTGGGTGCTGCCAAGGCGCTGGGCGTGATTGCGGCCATCGTGGGCGGCGGCCGGCTGTTGCTGCGCCCGGCGCTGCGCTGGATCGCACGCAGCGACACGCCCGAGATCTTTACCGCTGCGGCGCTGCTGCTGGTGGTGGACACGGCGGCGCTGATGCAGAGCGTGGGCCTGAGCATGGCGCTGGGCGCGTTTTTGGCCGGTGTGCTGCTGGCCGAAAGTGAATACCGCCACCAGCTTGAAACCGACCTGGCGCCGTTCAAGGGCCTGCTGCTGGGCCTGTTCTTCATTGCCGTGGGCATGAGCATCGACTTTGCCGTGGTCGCCGCCCACCCGGCACTGGTGGCCGCAGTGGTGCTGGGCTTCCTGCTCGTCAAGACGCTGGTGCTTTGGGCCATGGCGCGCGCCATGCCGCTGCCGCTGCAAGAGCGGCCGGTGTTTGTGGTGCTGCTGGCGCAGGGTGGCGAGTTTGGCTTCGTGGTCTTCCAGGCCGCGCTGGGCGGCGGTGTGATTTCGGCCGAAGCCTCGTCGCTGCTGGTGGCTGCGGTGGCCATCTCCATGCTCTTTACGCCGCTGCTGCTGGTGCTGTCAGACCGCCTGCTGGCACCGCGCTTGGCGGCGCGCCAAAGTGGCAAAGGCGCAAGGCCGGCCGAAATCAACGAGCCGCAGCATGCGCCCATCATCATCTGCGGCTTTGGCCGCTACGGGCAGATCGTGGGCCGGCTCATCAACGCCAACGGCCTGAGCGCCACGGTGCTGGACCACAACGCCGACCAGGTGGCCACGGTGCGACAGTTTGGCTGGCCCGCGTTTTATGGCGATGCGACGAGGCTGGATCTGCTGCGTGTGGCCGGCGCGGCGCAGGCCCGTGTGATTGTGGTGGCGGTGGACGACGTGGCGCAGAGCCTGGCTGTGGTGGACCTGGTGCAGCAGCACTTTGCGCAGGCCACCGTGGTGGCCCGGGCGCGCAACGCCACGCACTGGTACGGCCTGGTCGAACGCGGCGTGTTGCACATTGAACGCGAGACGCTGGATGCGGCGTTGATGAGCGGCCGCAGCGTGCTGCAGCTCATGGGCTGGGAACCGCACGCGGCACGCACCCAGGCGCTGCGCTTCAGGCAGCACAGCATCGACTTGATGGCGCAGATGGCGCCGCACCGGGGCGACCGGCAAAAGCTTGTGTCGCTCACCAAGGCCGGCCGACAACAGCTTGAAGCCATGTGGCAGCGCGAGCGCGATGACCGGCAGCGCCAAAGCGCGCGTCGCGGCGACGGCTTTGCCGCTGAACGGCCCGACGACGTGTAGCGCCAGCCGCGCGGGGTTTCAGACCGTCAGGCCGTGCCGTACTTGGTAGAAAACTCGATGCCCGCACGCTGCAGCAGCGGCGTGGGCAGCACACCGCCTGCACACACGATCACCACCTGGTTGGGCAGGCTGCGCACGCCCGCTTCGGTCTTCAGGGTCACCGCATCGGGCTCGATGTGCTGCACCTCAGACTGCAGCAGCACCTCCACGCGCCCGGCGCTCACCTGCGCGGCCAGGCGCTGGCGGTTGGCTTCTTTCACACGCGAAAAACCCGCGCTGCGGTAAGACAAGGCCACTTGAGTGCCGGGTTGTGCGGCCAGCGCAATGGCGGCTTCCGGCGCGCTGTCGCCCCCGCCCACCACCAGCACCGCCTGGCCCTTGTACTGCTCGGCGTCCACGAGCCGGTACACCACCTTGGCGGTGTCCTCGCCCGGTACACCCAGCTTGCGGGGTGAACCCCGCCGGCCAATGGCCAGCAACACCGAGCGCGCCTTGTAGCGGCCCACGCTGGTGGTGACGGAAAAGCTCTCACCCTGGGCTTCGATGCCTTCCAGGGTTTCGCCAAAGGCAATCTTCAGCGACGTCTTCTTGACCACGCCTTGCCAGAACTCCAGCAAGGCCTCCTTGCTCACCTCCCCCATGCGCACCTTGCCGATGAGTGCCAGCTTGACCGGCGCGGTCATGGCGATCTTGTTGCGCGGGTAGTGGTACACGGTGCCGCCCAGCGCCTGCTCCTGCTCCACCATGCGGTAGCGCAGCTTGTGCTCCAAGGCGCTCAGGCCTGCCGAAATGCCTGCGGGGCCGGCGCCGATGATGAGCACGTCAAGTTCGTCGGCACCCGCCTTGCGCTTGCGCACGTGCTCCATGGCCTGCCGGCCTTGTTCAGCCGCTTTGCGGATGAGGCCCATGCCACCCAGTTCACCGGCAATGAACAGGCCCGGCACGTTGGACTCGAAGGTGGGCGTCACGGTGGGGATGTCGATGCCGCGCTTTTCAGTGCCAAAGACCAGCTGGATGGCCTCGATGGGGCAGGCCGCCGCGCAGGCACCGTGGCCGATGCAGGACGCCGCGTTGATGAGCACCGCCTTGCCCTTGACGATGCCCAGCGCACCTTCGGGGCAAGCATGCACACAGCCGGCCGAGCCAATGCAGCGCAGCGGGTCCACCACCGGATGCAGCGACGGCGGCTCGTTCAGGCCTTGTTCAACCGACGCCTTGTGCTCCTGCACGTTGGCGCGTTCACGGCGGCGCTGCAAAAAAACGTACACGGCCACCACACACAGGGCGACCCCCAAATACAGAAAAACGTAGCTCATGCCACAGACTAAGGCCCGCCGGTGGCTGGCGGCAAGCCAATTGCCCGCAAGTCGCGGGCCACTTAAGTCTGGCTTCAGGGTTGAGTGCAATTGTGTCGGCCATGGCAGCGTGCGCTTGCGGCCACTGGCACCCCCAACCCGCAGCGCCAGTCGGAATATCTGTTTGGCGACAAAGGTTTACGCCAAACACTCCGGCCCGAAGCAGACCCAAACCCACCAACCCGCAGCACCCAAATAGAAACGCCCCCCGTGCCCACCAAGGTTAATGTGCAAAAAGCCCATTCAATGTTTGACTCCAGGTGCCGACCTCCTGGTGGCCCATGCCACCGTTTGGTCGTGCCATGAAGGACCACCCCGCCCCCGCCATGCCAGCCGCAGACACCATTCTTGGCGCCCACCTTGACGACCGCCCCCGTGCGGCGCCGGTGCGGGTGCGCCGCCGCAGTGACGCGCTGGCCTACCTGCTGATGGTGGGCATGCTGCTGATGGCCTGGCAAATGAGCCGCATGCAGCTTTACAGCGCACGCTCTGACACCGGTTACTGGATAGGCGTGGTGGGCGGCACCATGATGCTGCTGCTGTTTGCCTACCCGCTGCGCAAACGCTGGCAGGTGCTGGCCGGCCTGGGCAAGGCCAAACACTGGTTTGTGGTGCACATGGTGCTGGGCATCTTTGGGCCCGTACTGGTGCTGGCGCATTCCACCTTCCAGATCGGCTCCGTCAACGCGGGCGTGGCCTTGTTCAGCATGCTCATCGTGGCCGCCAGCGGCGTGGCCGGGCGCTTCATCTACTTGCGCATCCACCGTGGCCTGGGCGGCGAGATGCTGAGCCTGGAAGCGCTGCGCAAGGCGCTGGGCTTTTCGTCTGAAGCCCTGCACACCACGCTGCACTTTGCACCCGCCGCCGAAGCGCGGCTGCGGGCGCTGGAGCGCCACCTGGCCCACCCCAGCGACCGCATGCTCGACCACCTGCGCCGCGTCACCCTGCTGCCCTGGCAGCTGCGCCTGGAACGCAAGCAATGCTGGCGCGACACCAAACGTGCGCTGGCGCGCCAGGCCAAGGTGCGCGGCTGGGACGGGCCCGAGCTGCAACGGCGTGCCCGCCGCGCCCGTGCGCTGGTGGACGACTACTTCAACGCCGTGCTGCGTGTGGCCCAGTTGGCGGCCTACACACGCCTGTTTTCGCTGTGGCATGTGCTGCACGTGCCCTTTGTTTTTGTGATGGTGCTCTGTGCAATAGCGCATGTGGTTGCCGTGCACGCCTACTGACGCGCCATGGCCTGCGTCCAGCGCCGCCCACACAAAACGGGGGCCCGCTCTTGAGCGCGCGCCTGGCGGCAGCCCTGCGCGCCTGCTTGCCGCGCCAATGGGCCCCGGGGCTGGCGCGTGCGCTGTTGGGGCTGTGCCTGTGTCTGGCCGCGGGCCTGGGTGGCGCGCAAAACCTTGAATCCGCCCTGGCCCCCGGCCCGGTGATCGCAGGCCACGCCGAGGTGGAAGGCGAATGCGCCAAGTGCCACGTGCGCTTTGACCGCAGTGGTCAGGAACGGCAGTGCATGGCTTGCCACAAGGACGTCGGCCAAGACCGCCGCGACGGCACCGGCCTGCACGGCAAGGACGGCCCCAGCAAGAACCAGGTCTGCCGCAGTTGCCACACCGACCACCGGGGTCGCAACGCCAAGATTGCCGCTTTCGACCACAAGACCTTTGACCACAAACACACGGACTATCAGCTCAAGGGCAAACACGTGGGGCCCGAATGCAAGAGCTGCCACCTGGCCGGCAAGAAGTTTCGCCAGGCGCCACACGACTGCCTGGCCTGCCACGCCAAGGACGACAAACACAAAGGCACGCTGGGCAAGGCCTGCGGCGACTGCCATGTGGAACAAGGCTGGAAAGAGACCCGCTTTGACCACAGCAAGACACGCTACCCGCTGACGGGCAAGCACATCGACGTGAAGTGCAATGCCTGCCACAAGACCGCCGTCTACAACGAAGCCCCGAGCACCTGCATCACCTGCCACCGCAAGGACGACAAACACAAGGCCCGCTACGGTGAAAAGTGCGAGAGCTGCCACACCACGGGCAACTGGAAGACCATCACCTTCCGGCATGACGTGGACACCAAGTACGTGCTGCGTGGCAAGCACCGCGAAACCAAGTGCGACAGTTGCCACACCGGGTACGTGTACCGCGACAAGCTCAGCAGCGACTGCATCACCTGCCACCGCAAGGACGACAAGCACAAGGGCACGCTGGGCACCGAATGTGTGGCCTGCCACACCGAGCGCAACTGGACCGAGGTGGCCAAGTTCGACCACGACCGCAGCAGTTTTCCGCTGCGCGGTGGGCACATCAAACCGGCCTGCAAAGACTGCCACACATCACCGCTGTACAAGGAAACGCCCAGCGACTGCCTGGCTTGCCACCGCAAGGACGACAAACACGAAGGCACCCTGGGCAAGGCCTGCGCCGACTGCCACAGCGACGCCAACTGGAAAGCCACGCGCTTTGACCACGCACGCACCAAGTTCGCGCTGCAGGGAGGCCACGCCGTGCCGCCGCTCAAGTGTGATGCCTGCCACCGCACGCAAACGAGCTACCGTCCCACGGCCATGGAGTGCATCGCCTGCCACCGCAAGGACGACAAGCACGAAGCACAACTGGGCACGCGCTGCGAAAACTGCCACAACGACCGCAACTGGCGCAGCACGCGCTTTGACCACGCCCGCGCCCGCTTTGCGCTGGCCGGTGCGCACATCAAGGTGGAATGCAAGTCCTGCCACCTGAACCCGCGCTACCGCGACGCGGCACGCGACTGCATAGGCTGCCACCGCAAGGACGACAAACACAAGGCCAGCTTCGGTGAAAAGTGCGAGACCTGCCACAACGTGCGCGACTGGCGGCTGTGGACCTTTGACCACCAGCGCCGCGCCGACTACGCGCTGGAAGCCAGCCACGCCAAGCTGGCCTGCAGCACGTGCCACACGCGCCCGGCGCCTGCGGGCAAGGCCGCCGCACCCCTGGGCCGCGACTGCCAGAGCTGCCACCGCCGCGACGACGTGCACGACGGTGCCTTTGGCTCGCGCTGCGAGCAGTGCCACAACGCCACACG
>CAZUKT010000161.1:0-9023 GCA_964620975.1 uncultured Rubrivivax sp.
GTTCATCTCGTCGGCGATGTAGCCCAGGTAGCGCCCGCAGCCGGCGGCGCAGCGGTCGTTCATCTGGAAGCTCTCGACGATGCCCGCCGGGTCGACCTGGATGGCCTTGGTGTCCTGGCCGCCGATGTCGAGCACCGTGGCCGTGCCCGGGTACATGACGTGCGCGCCCAGGCCGTGGCAGAGGATCTCGCTGCGGATGTGTTCCTTGGAAAACGGCAGCCGGGCGCGGCCGTAGCCGGTGCCCACGACGTAGGTCTCCTCCAGGTCGATGTCGAGGATGCCCTTGATCGGCGCTTCGACCTGCGCGCGCCGCGCCGTTGTTTCGGGCAGCGCGATGAAGGTACGTTCCAGCGCGGCCAACAGGTGGCGGCGAATGCTGTCGGTGTAGACGCGGTTTTCGACCTCGATGATCGAACGGTCGAACAGGTTCAGCAGGTACTCGTACTTGGTGCCGACTTCCTTGGCCACCACCTCACCGGTGGCCAGGTACTGGCTGCCGGCGATGTCGCGGAAGAAGTCGCTCTTGCGCCTGGCGCCGGCGGCAAACAGGGTCGGCGCCTCGGCCGTCAGGCGCCGGAAGACCTCGGTCAGCGCCGGGCCCACGGCCGACGCACCTTCGCCGAAGCGCGAGGTGGCCAGGCTGCGTTCGCAGGTCTTTTCCAGGTCGGCGAGTTGCTCAAGGTACTGCTCGGAACGGAAGTCGCGTTCCAGCTGCGCGATGAAGCCGTCCAGCGCACCGTTCAGCGCGTTGGTGCTGCCCAGCTTTTGGCGGAACAGGTGGAAGCGGCTGTTGACCAGCGCTTCCTGCTTGGCGATGGCGGCCGCGGTGTCGTAGTTCGAACGCGAGTTGGTGATGCCGCGGCCGAGGATGTTCTGGTTCTCGTCAATCACCACCGCCTTGGTGGTGGTGGAACCGAGGTCGATGCCGATGAAACAGCGCATGTGTGTCTCCGGCCTCAGTTGGCGGCGTGGATGGGGATGATGGGCGCGCCGCGGCTGCCTGCGCCGACCAGCCCGGAAGGCAGGGCCGAGCCGATGCCCGAACCCAGGCCGGTGACGCCAGCCGTGCGCTTGGCCTTGACCATCTGGAAGTAGCTCTCGAGCCGGTTCTTCACGTTGGCCGCCGAGAAGTAGCGCGGGTCGACGAGGTCGGTCTCGATGAAGGCTGCAGGCTTGCCGGTGCGGCGTTCCACCTCACGCATCATCAGCAGCTGGCCGGCCGAGAAACTGTTGCAGCTCTTGATCGAATTGATGAGCAGGCCGTCGGCCTGGTACTCGTCGATGTACTTGCAGATCATGTCCACGCGCGAGGGCAGGTTCAGATTGGTGTAGCAGCCCAGGCAGTAGTCGGCCAACGATTCCAGCGGGTGATCGGGGTCGTGGCGGAAGCCGAAGTCGTACAGGCCGCCGACCTTGGCGTAGGTGGACGAGACCACCACCGCGCCCTCGTCGTAAAACATCTTCCAGAACTCGCGGAAGCTGGTCCAGTTGGGCGGGCCTTCGACCACCAGGCGGTATTTCTCTTCGCCCATCGCGCCCTCGGGCGTGATGGGGCCCAGGCCCAGGCGCACACGCTCCTCGATCTCGGCGCGCAGCACGCGGTAGTACTCGGTGGCCTCGGGCGTGCCGCGGAAGGCGGTGAAGATGGGGCCGATGTAGTACACGGCGCCGAAGTAGCCGTCGATGGGGCTGGGCCGGTTCTTGGCCGATTGCAGCACTGCGACCAGGTCATCCTCGGCCTTCACCGATTCGCGCATGTACTGACGCAGGCGGTCGATGTCGAACTTGACGCCCGAGACACGTTCCAGCGTCGGAATCACGGTCTCCTTCAGCTGGCGCACGACGTAGTCGCGCATGTTTGGCGCGATGCGGCCTTCGCCCTGGTAGGGCACGTGCAGCATCACCGTTTCACAGCCGTACTTGTGGCGGATGAGCTCGAACCACTTCATGAATGTGAAGCAGCCCGTGTAGCTGAGCAGCAGGATGTCGGGTTTGGGCAGCACCTCGCCGTTGGGGCCTTTCTCGCCGCCCAGCATCATGCCCAGGTCGGCCTTGACGTAGGTGCAGACGTCCTCGCTCTGGCCGTCGCGTTCGGCGTCCATGATCATCTTGCCGCTCTTCTTGCGCATGCCGTTCTGCAGCGCATTCGTCTCGGGCAGGCTGCGCGCGAAGTCGAAGCACATCAGCAACTCGTTCAGGTTGCCTGGCACGAAGGTGGCCGCCACCTTCTGGTTGTTGGCGCGGGCGTTGGCCAGTTCGCTGTAGTTCTTGTTGATGAGCTCCTTCTGGAGCCACATCGCGTCTTCCTTCTCGACCTTGGGCGGCCGCTTGGCCGAACCGGTGGGTGTGGGCATGGCGATGGGAGTGTTCATGGTGGCTTCCTCTTGTGCCCTAGGCGGCATTCCACAATTTGATCGAGTCGGCGAAGGTGCCCGCCTGCTCGCGTATGGGCGCCATCTGGCCGGTGTTCTCGGCGTACTTGAAGGCGGTGTGCGGGATGGCGTGTTTCGTCAGCACGTCCTGCAGCATCGGCCGCTCCAGCAAGGCCGGGTCGCAGAAAGAGGGCGCAGCGAAGATCACGCCTTCGGCACCGCGCGTTTTCACCTGTTTCATCAGGAAAACGCCTTTTTCCTCGCGTGTCTGGTCGTACTTGGCTGCCGTCGACGCCGAGCGGTGCAGAAAGGCGCGCGACAGTTCCTGCAGCGGGTTGGCGTTGGCCGGCACTTCGTCGAGCAGCCAGCGCGTGATGAGCATGAAGTCGTCGTCGACGACGTAGCAGCCCGACATCTCGATCGACTTGATCAGCGAGAGCGGCGGCTGTTCGCAGAAGCCGCCGGTGAGCACGACACGGGCGTTGTCGCGCTTGACACGCGGCAACAGTTCAGCCGCGGCCAGGTAGTCACGAACCAGCGCCGTGTGCTCTTCCACCGGCAGCACCATGCCGGCGCGCAGCACCAGGTAGACCTCGGAGGTGGGCGCCTGCCAGGGCTTGGCGGCACGGTAGGTGTACAGCTCGCGTATCACGGCGCGGTTGTCGTTGTAGGCGGCGATGCTGCGGTTGATGTCGTCGTCGGTGATCTCGCGGCCGGCCAGCCTGGCCAGGTCTTCGCGCAACACCTGCATCTCTTCCATGTAGAAGCGGCCACCGACCTCGTCCTGGTAGTTCTGCGGCACGTCGATGTAGCGCACGTACTTGTCCTTGAACAGCATCTGCCACATGCCCGACAGGTTGCGGATGACGTCGCAGATGCTCGGGAAGAGCATGCCGTCCAGGCAGTCCAGCCGCCCGGTCAGGCCAAGCTCGATGGTTGAGCGCGGGATGCGGCAGATGTAGCTCTGGTAGTAGGCGTCGCCCTGTATCACTTCCAGCGCGTCGCCGCCGCCCAGGATGCCCACCGGCAGCATGCCGGCGGCGTGGATGATTTCGCGCGGCACGTACACCGGCATGTAGCCGATCGCCTTGCGGCCGGGCACCGCGGCCTTCCATTGCTGGACGGCGTTGAAGTGCAGGTCGTCAAACAGCGCCTCGCAGCGCTGCACGATCTGCGTGACCTTCGGAACGGGGGTGTCCATCAGCGGTGCTCCTGTCATCGGTGTTCCCAGGCGGGTGTGCGGCGGGCCAGGAAGGCGGCCAGGCCTTCGTTGGCATCAACGGTCTTCATCAGGCTGTCGAGGTACAGGCGTTCGACTTCGGCCAGGCGCTGGCGCAGTTCGCGCGTGCGCGGTGCGCGCACTGCGGCCACGGCATGGGCCAGCGCGGCGGCGCTGCGTGGGCGCAGGTGTTCGTCGAAGTAGGCGAGGGCGGCGGCCTCGGGATCGTCAGCCAGCGTCTGCACCAGGCCCATGGCCAGAGCGGCCGTGCCGGCCACGCTGCGGCCCGACCAAAGCAGGTCTTCGGCAGCGGCCTGGTTGACACGCCAGGGCAGCAGGCAACTGGCGGCTGGGGCGAAGACGCCGAGCTTGATCTCGGGCTGGCCGAACTGCGCCTCGGGGTGGGCAAAGATGGGCCCGCCGGCCAATGCCACTTCGAGCCCACCGCCCAGGCATTGGCCACGCACCGCCACCAGAATGGGCAGCGGGAACTCGGCCATGGTGATGATCAGCGCATGCAGGCTGGCCAGCATGGCAGCGCAGCGCTCCGCCAGGTGTTCTTCGACGCTGGCGCCGAAGCTGAAGTGCGGGCCTTCGGCGTCCAGCAGCACGCAGCGCAGGCCGGCGCTGCTGCGGTGCATGTCGAAAGCGGCCTGCAGTGCACCGATCATCCGCGCGTCGACAATGTTGGCCTTGGGCCGCGCCAGGCGCAGGCGCAGCAGCGCGCCGTCGTGGTCGAGCCAGGCCTTCAGGGGCGACACCGCCTCAGACATGGCTCTTGGCCCCGGGCTGCACTTCGTCGTGCAGCGTGCCGACCCAACTCTGCCCGGCGGCCAGCTTCTGGCGCAGCAGCACGAAGTCGATCTCGCGGTCGTCCTTGGGCCCTTCGTTGAAGGCGGTGAAGCCGCTGCGCGCTTCGGTCACCATGTTCAGCGCCAGCCAGGAACGCGAGTCTTCCTTGTTGCGGTTCCAGGCTTCGAGCTTGGGCTTGCGCAGCTCTTCCAGCGTCTTGGTGGTGCAGTCGGGGAAGGTGAGCAGGATCTTGGCGCACAGCTCTTCGACGCGTGCATCGAGCATGCTCAGGTCCACCGTGCCGCGTTTCATCGTCGCCTTGCCTTCTTCCAGCGCCGCGCCGGTCTTGGGCTCGCCGTAGGCGTTGCGGCCGTACTCGTCGTATTGGCGCTGCGTTTCCACCAGCGGGTTGGCGACGAATTTGCCATCCACTTTCAACGCCGGCACCACGTCGGTGAGGATGCCCATCTGGTAGGCCTTGTGCGCGCTGAAAGGCTCGCACAGCACGCAGGCGGCCATGGCGCGCTCGGCGCCTACGGCCACGGGCAGGAAGTCCGTCGCGCCGCCGATGGGCGCCGAGCCATGCTTGGGCCCGGCCTGGCCGTAGCGCGCCAGATCGCTAGAGACCGAGAAGTCGCAGGCCATGCCGATTTCTTGCCCGCCGCCGATGCGCATGCCGTTGACGCGGCAGATCACCGGCTTGTCGCAGGCCAGGATGGCGCTGACCATGTCGTTGAACAGGCGCATGTACTGGCGGTATTCCTGCGGATGCCCCGCGTAGTACTCGGCGTATTCCTTGGTGTTGCCACCGGTGCAGAAGGCCTTGTCGCCAGTGCCGGTGAAGACCACGCAGCTCACGTCGCGCGAATTGCTTGCCGCGCGCATGGCCAGGATCACGCCCTTGACCATGTCCGTCGTGTACGAGTTGTATTGCGACGGGTTGTCCAGCGTGATCCAGGTGTTGAACAGGCCGGCCACGACTTCGCCATTCGGTCGATGGGCAGGGCGCTTTTCAACGCGCACGCCGGGCTTGGAGGTGTCGTCGACGAGGTCGTGGTTCTTGAATTCGCGGGTGGCGTTCATGGGGGCTCCTGTGGTTCTGCGGTTCAGGCCGGGACCATGACGGCCCGCTTCTTGATCTCTTTGTGGTGCACGGCTTCGAAGACGCGGTTGATGTCGTCCAGCGGGTGTTGTTCGACAAAGGGCGCGATCTGCACGCTGCCGTCGAGCACCATGTCCAGCGCGGCGGGGTAGGCCTCGGGCGGGCAGCCCCAGTTGCCCAGCGCCCGGGCGTCGAAGGCCATCAGGTTGGACAGTCGCACTTCGACCTTGTCCATGGTGAAACCCACCACCGACAGCGTGGCGCCGTGCACCAGCAGGCTGTAGGCCGTGAGCTGCCCCGGCGCCGTGCCAGAGCATTCGAAGATGAACCATTCGGTGCTGCGCAGGCCCTGGTTCTTGGCAAAGGCATTCACGGCCGCCTTCAGCGCCTTGGCGTCCTGGTTTCTGCTGTTCAGCGTCAAGGCCGCGCCGTGGCCGGCAATGGCCTGCAGCTTGGCGTCGTCCACGTCGATGGCCACCACCTGTGCGCCGAAGGCATGCGCCACCTGCACGCAGTAGCCGCCCACGCCGCCCGCGCCCACCACGATGGCCAGGCTGCCTGGTGTGACGCCGGCCCGGCTGACCGCCTGGTAGGGTGTGGTCAGTGCGTCGGCCACGATGGACACTTGCGGCAGCGTGAGGCCAGCCTGCGCCAGCCGGGTTTCGTCTACCAGACACAGCCCGCGCCCAGGCACCACGATGTGGCTGGCAAAGCCGCCCTGGATGTCGTTGCCCGGCATCTTCTGCTGGCGGCAGATGGTCGAAAGGCTACGCTTGCACAGATCACACTCGCCGCAGGGCAGCACTGCGGGCACGATGACGGCCTTGCCGGCCCAGTGCTCGGTACCCGTACCGCAGGCCACGACACGGCCGCTGACCTCGTGCCCCAGCGCCAGTGGCAGTGGCTGGTTGGTGCGCACGCCGTCGTAGAAGTAGCCCAGGTCGGTGTGGCACACACCGCAGCCGGCCACCGCCACCACCACCTCGCCAACGCCCGGTGCGGCAGAAAAGCTGGCGCGCTGCAGCGGGGTGTTGACGGCGGTCATCAACCAGCGGTGGGCTTCGATGTTCATCGGCTTGCTCCTTGTGGGTGCGGCGGGTTCAGACTGTCTCGAAGGCAGCTGCCAGAATGCCTTGACGGAGGTGTCTTCGGCCGGTATTGTTGTATTATGGTACCGCAATGCGCAATAAAGCAAGCGTCCGTGACGCAGGCCCGACTGTCAATGAATCGCCGAACCTGATCTGAGTCAGTTCAAGTGCCCGCTCGGCAAGACACCGAGCCCATCAAGACCGAGGTGAACACGTGAACCCCCCAAGACCCCATGACCCTGCCGACGCTTCGGGCCTGGCCCCGCGTGCCGGCGCTTCCTCGGCGACGGTCTCGCTGGCGTTGGCCGGCAGCGGCGGCAGCGGTGTCATGACCGCCGGCACCATGCTGCTGGACGCCGCCGCCCGCGCCGGCCTGTACGGCCTGATGGTGCGCACCAGCGGGCCCCAGATCCGGGGTGGCGAAGCCGCCGGCCTGTTGCGCCTGGCGCGCACGCCGATGGACGCGCTGGACGACCACTTCGACCTGCTGCTGGCCATGGACTGGGGCAACGTCAACCGCTTTGCCGACGAGATACCGCTGCATGCGCGCAGCCTGGTCATCGGCGACAGTGACGAAGGCGCCACGCCAGAGGTCTTCAGCCGCAGCGGTGCTGTCTGCGTGGCACTGCCGCTGAAGAAGATGGCCAAGGCGATTCCCGGCTGCTGGGTCAACATGATCGCGCTGGGCCTGGCCGGTGGGCTGTGCGGCTTGCCGATCGAGTCCCTGGAGGCGGCGCTGCGGGCATCGTGGAAACGCGCCGAGGCGGGGCTGGTGGCCAATCTATCGGCGCTGCACCGCGGTTTCGCAGAGGCCGCCACGCATGCCGACATGAAAGGCATGGCGCGGCTGGACGCCGGACAGGCCGCCAGCGGCAAGCGCTGGCTCATCAGCGGCAACGAAGCCGCCGGCTACGGCGCCTTGCGCGGCGGCATACGCTTCGTCGCGGCCTACCCGATCACACCGGCGACCGAACTGCTGGAATGGATGGCGCCGGCGCTCACCCAAGTGGGCGGCAGTCTGCTGCAGGCCGAAGACGAGCTGGCTTCGGTGAACATGATCATCGGCGCGTCCTATGGCGGCGTGCCCTCGCTCACTGCCACAGCCGGCCCCGGCCTGGCGCTGATGACCGAGGCCATCGGGCTGGCGGTGTGCGCCGAGGTGCCCATCGTGGTGGTGGACGTGATGCGCGGGGGGCCGTCAACCGGCATTCCGGCCAAGAGCGAGCAAAGTGACCTCGCCTTCGCGGTGAGCGGCTTGCCGGGTGACGCGCCGCGCCTGGTGTTGGCGCCCAACTCCATCGCCGATTGCCTGGCCACCACGCAATGGGCCGTGCAGCTGGCCGAGGCCCTGCAGGCGCCGGCCATCGTGCTGTCGGACCAGTTCATGGGCCAGTCTCGCGCCATCATCGACGAGCCAGCTGACACCGGCCTCAATGCGCAGCGCCTCACGGCGGCAGCGCATACGCCCGACTACAAGCGCTACCGCGACACGCCCTCGGGCATCTCGCCAATGGCGATCCCGGGCACGCCGGGTGTCGCCTACACAGCCGATGGCCTGGAACACACCGAAGCCGGCATTCCGAGCAGCCAGTCGCGCGACCACCTGCTGCAACTGGCCAAGCGCGAACGCAAGCTGGCGCTGTACGACTACGGCAATCGCTGGGCCGACGTCGAAGCCCACGGCGACGCGCCCGCCGAGCACGCGGTCATCACCTTCGGCTCGGTCACCGGCACCGTGCGCGAAGCGGTGGCGCGCGCAGCCGCAGCCGGCTGCGCTTCACGGCTGATCAGCTTGCGGCTGTTGGCCCCCGCGCTGCCCGAACGCATGGACGAACTGCTGGCCGGCCTGAAGCATGTGCTGGTGGTCGAGCAGAACCACGGCGCACAGCTCTACCGCTACCTGCGCGCCATGTATGACTTGCCGGGCAAACCGCGCAGCTTCCATCGCCCCGGCCCGCTGCCGCTGCGGCCGGCAGAACTCGCCGCTGCCATCGCGCAGTGGCAGCACACAGGCACCTTGGAAAGGACTCCTTCATGAACGACGTCGTTGCCCCTGCGGCCGTGCTCAGCGCGGCCGACTACAAGTCTGGTTACAAGCCGATCTGGTGCCCCGGCTGCGGTGACTTCACCGTGCTGGGCGCCATCACCAAGGCGCTGGCCATCGTGCAGGTGCCACCGCACGAAGTGGCAGTGGTCTCGGGCATAGGCTGTTCTTCGCGCATCCCGGCCTACACCACCTGCTTCGGTTTTCATGGCGTGCATGGGCGCGCGCTCGCAGCGGGCACGGGGCTGAAGGTGGCACGGCCAGACCTCACCGTGCTGGTGACGGGCGGCGACGGCGACGGCTACTCCATCGGCGGCAACCACTTCATGCACGCCTGCCGGCGCAACGTGAACCTGACCTACATCGTGATGGACAACCACGTCTACGGCATGACCAAGGGGCAGGC
>CAZUKT010000162.1:0-8988 GCA_964620975.1 uncultured Rubrivivax sp.
GTCATGAAAAGGACTATGCGCACCTGCACCGCTGGCTTGACATGGCGGCAGACCGCATCGCCTTCCAGGGCCTGCCGGCGCGCATTTGCTGGATTGGCCTGGGCGAACGCCACCGCGCCGGCCTGGCCTTCAATGAAATGGTCAAGCGTGGTGAACTGAAGGCGCCCATCGTCATCGGCCGTGACCACCTTGACAGCGGCAGCGTGGCGTCCCCCAACCGCGAGACCGAGGCTATGAAAGATGGCAGCGATGCCGTCAGCGACTGGCCGCTGCTCAACGCGCTGCTCAACACCGCCGGCGGCGCCACCTGGGTCAGCCTGCACCACGGCGGCGGTGTCGGCATGGGCTACAGCCAGCACAGCGGTGTGGTCATCGTGTGTGACGGTACCGATGAAGCGGCAGGCCGCATCGAGCGTGTGCTGTGGAACGACCCCGCCACGGGTGTCATGCGCCATGCCGATGCGGGCTACGAAAGTGCCGTGGCCTGTGCCCGCGCGCAGGGGCTGAATCTGCCCATGGCAACGCCAGGAGCCCGCTGATGCTGCTGCGCCCCGGACACCTGACGCTGGAAGAACTGCACGCTGTGCACGGCGGCCCGCAGGGCCTGCAACAGCCGCTGGTCATGGACCCGACCGCGCTGCCTGGCATCCTGGCCAGTGCCGACGTGGTGCGCCGAGCGGCCGAAGGTGACGCACCCGTGTACGGCGTCAACACCGGCTTTGGCAAGCTGGCCAGCACGCGCATCAGCGCCGACGACCTGGCCACGCTGCAATGCAACCTCATCCGCAGCCACAGCGTGGGTGTGGGCGAGCCCATGGCGCCGCCTGTATTGCGCCTGATGCTGGCCATGAAGGCGGCCAGCCTGGCACGGGGCTACTCGGGCGTGCGGCCCGTCGTCATTGACACGCTGCTGGCGGTGCACAACGCGGGCCTGAGCCCCTGCGTGCCAAGCCAGGGCAGCGTGGGCGCCAGTGGCGACCTGGCGCCGCTGGCGCACATGACGCTGGCGCTGATGGGCGAAGGCGAGTTCGTGGTGAATGGCGTGCGCCAGCCGGCGGCAGGCGTGTTGGCGGCCCACGGCATCACCCCGCTGCAACTGCAGGCCAAGGAAGGCCTGGCGCTCATCAACGGCACCCAAGCCAGCACGGCGCTGGCGTTGCACGCCTTGTTCAGCTTTGAGCCGGTGCTGGAAAGCGCGCTGGTCATTGGCGCGCTGACCGTGGACGCCGCACGTGGCAGCGACGGCCCCTTTGACCCGCGCATCCACATGCTGCGTGGCCAGCCGGGGCAGATTGACGTGGCCCAGTACTACCGCCTGCTGCTGGCCGGCAGCGCCATTCGCGCGTCGCATGCGCAGGGCGACGACCGAGTGCAAGACCCCTATTGCCTGCGCTGCCAGCCGCAGGTGGTGGGTGCCTGCCTGGACCAGATGCGCCACGCCGCGCTGGTGCTGCTGCGCGAAGCCAATGCCGTCACCGACAACCCGCTGGTGTTCTCTGAAGACGGCGTCATGGTCAGCGGCGGCAACTTCCACGCCGAACCCGTGGCGCTGGCCGCTGACGCCATGGCCTGCGCCATTGCCGAAGTGGGCGCCATTGCCGAGCGCCGCATTGCCATGCTCATTGACAGCAGCGTGTCGCGCCTGCCGCCCTTCCTGGCGGCCAACGCGGGCCTGAACAGCGGCTTCATGATCGCCCACGTCACGGCCGCCAGCCTGGCCAGCGAAAACAAAAGCCTGGCGCACCCGGCCAGCGTAGACAGCCTGCCCACCAGCGCCAACCAAGAAGACCACGTCAGCATGGCCACCTTTGCGGCACGGCGGCTGCAGCCCATGATCGACAACGTGGCACACATCCTGGGCATCGAGCTGCTGGCAGCGGCGCAGGGCATTGATTTCTTGCGCCCGCTGCGAAGCTCACCCGCGCTGGAATCGGCGCATGCCCTGCTGCGTGAACAGTGCCCGGCCATGATGCAAGACCGCTACCTGGCCCCCGACATCGCGGCCGCCTCGGCGCTGGTGCGCGGCGGGGGCTTGTCGCTCATCCTGCATGCGCTGCCCGGGCTGCCCACGCTGTGGCAGCCGGCCTGACGCGTCCGCTGCGGACCTGGGTCTGGCTGGCCGCCGTGGGGCTGGCCGGCGCTGCTGCAGCTGCCGAGGTGCAGGTGGATTTCGAGGCCGACCTCAGCACCGAGATGGCGCAGGGCCGCTTCGACCCGGCGCGAGACACCGTGGGCCTGCGGGGTGCATGCCCACCCCTGAGCTGGCAGCGCAGCCTGCCCCTGGTGGCGGCCACCCCCGGGCGCTACAGCGTGCGTGTGGCCATGGACACGCAGGCCTGCGGCGGGCAGCCCCTGCAGCACAAGTTCCATATTCACCGGCCCGGGCAGGGCCCCGACCAAGGCTGGGAGCCCGGCCGCAACCACGCCGCCTTGCTGGACGTCGCGGGCCCGGCCACCGGGGTCCGTGTGGCGCGTGTGTTTGGCGCACCGGCCGTGCCACCGCCCAGCCGTGTCACCGGCACGGTGCTGACGCTGCCTGCCGTGGCCACGGCGCATGTGCTGCCGCGCCCCGTGTGGGTGTGGCTGCCACCGGGCTACGAAGAAGACACGCAGCGCCGCTACCCGGTGCTGTACCTGCATGACGGCCAGAACATGTTTGACGCGCGCGACAGCGGCGCCGAATGGCAGGTGGACGAAACCGCACACCGCCTGGTGCAGGCCGCCGCCGTGTTGCCCTTCATCGTGGTGGCCGTGCCCAGTGGCCTTGACCGCATGCATGAACTCACACCCAACGCCAGTTTGTTGCGGCCACAACGCAGTGGCCAGGCGCAGGCCGCACGTGTGGGCGGTGGCCTTGCCGCCTATGCAAGCTACCTGGTGCAAGACCTGAAACCCGCAGTGGACGCCCGCTGGCGCACCCTGCCCGGCCCGCAGGCCACGGCGGTAGGCGGGTCGTCGCTGGGGGGGTTGGCGTCGCTGTGGCTGGCATTGCACCGGCCGGGCACTTTTGGCGCGGCGCTGGTGGTGTCGCCATCGCTGTGGTGGGACGAGCACTTTGCCCTGCGAGACCTGCAGGCCCTGCCTTTGGCGGTGGGTCAGGCGCTGCCTCGCCTGTGGCTGGACATGGGTGGGCAAGAGGGCGAAGGCGCACTGGCGGCCGCACGCCAACTGCGCGACGCACTGCTGCAGCGTGGCTGGGCCCTGCACGGCGCCGCCCCGACCCTGGCCTACACCGAAGCACCCGACGGCCGGCACGACGAAGCCAGCTGGGCCTTGCGTGTGGAAGGCATGCTGCGCTTTCTTTACGGCGCTGCGCCACCGTTGCCCATGCCCCTGGGGGCCAGCGGGACGCCGCGCCAGCAGCACAAAATGCAGCTGCCGGCTGCCGGTTCAAACCAAGGAATGACATGGCCAAGGTGATTCAGGGACTCATCGTCGTCGGGCTGGGCCTGGCCGTGCTGCTGGGTTTTACCGGCTGCGGCACCATTGAAACCGGCAACGTGGGTGTGCGCACCACGCTGGGCAAGGTCAACCCCGACGAGATAGAGCCCGGCATCTACCTGGGGCTGCCCGGCGTGAGCCGTGTGGCCGTGTTTTCGGCCAAGGAAATCGGGCTGGACCTGAACGACCTGACACCCAAGGCGCGCGACAACCTGTCGCTGCGCGACCTGGACGTGACCGTGTACTACCGCACCGCCGCTGGCAGCGTGGCCGACCTGTACATCAAATACGCCGGCCAGCACCAGCGCGACGAAGGCAGCGGCGTCTTCCTGCCGGCCTATGCCATGGTGTTGCGGCTGGCACGCAACTCCATCTACGAACAGGCGTCGCGCATCGACAGCCTGGTCATGCACACCCAGCGTGACGAACTCGCCGCGGCCATCTTCAAGAGCCTGCAGGCCGAGCTGGACAGCAACGACAAGGGCGTGTTTGCCGTGACGCGGGTGGTCATACGCTCACTCACCACCGACCCGGCCATTGAAAAAGCCATACAGGAATCGGTGGCGGCACAGAAGCAACTTGAAACCACCAAGCAGCGCATTGCCATTGCCGAGGCCGAAGCGCAGGTGGAGGTCAAACGCGCCGAGGGCGTGGCCCGCGCCAACCAGATCATCAACCAGAGCCTGACACGTGAGTACCTGCAGCACGAGTCCAACCTGGCCCTGCACAAATTTGCTGAAAAGGGTGGCACCACCACCGTGGTCATACCGGCCAACATGCAGACGGCGCCGCTCATCAACATCGGCAAGTGAAGCTGTCGCGTGGGTTTGGCCCAGCGCGCTGCAGTCGCCTGAAAAACCAGGAGGTTCCCGGCTGCTGGCTCAAGTTGGCCGGCGTTGCGCCGAAGATGCGTTGATGGACGCCTTCGCCCGGCTTTGGCACGCACTGCAACTTCACCAGGACCCGCTGGAAGATTTCCGCGAGCGCATTGCCGCGCGCCTGAGTCTTTTTGCCGCCCTGCTGCTGCTGCCCTTTGTGCTGAACCACGTGGCGCAAAACCGCCTGCCGGTGGCCGCCGCCATCGTCACCGCCCAAGTCATCCTGCTCATCAACAGCAGGGCCTGGCAGCGTGGCAGGCAGCCGCCGATCCCGTTCTGGGTCATGAGCGTGTCCATCGTCGCGGCCGTCACCGCAGCGGTTCTCAAGCAGGGGCTGAACGGCCTGTTCTGGGCTTATCCCGCCATGTTCATCTGCTACTTTGTGCTGCCTCGCCGCCAGGCGCTGCCCATGACCGTGTTGATGACGCTGTTCATCCCGTTCATTGCCGCACAGACCCTGCCGGTGTCGGTGGCGGTGCGCGTGTTTGCCACCATGGCGCTGACCCTGGTGATGATCAACGTGGTGCTCAACGTCATTGGTGACTTGCAGGGCGCGCTGGTGGAGCAGGCCACCACCGACCCCCTGACCGGCGCCTTCAACCGGCGCACCATGAGCCAGCAACTGGGCCTGGTGTCGGTGACCACCCGCGACCCCAAGGCCACGAATGCGCTGCTGGCCATTGACCTGGACTTGTTCAAGCAGGTGAATGACCGCCACGGCCACGCGGCCGGCGACGAGGTGCTCAAGGCCACGGTGCTGTGCATCCGCAACCGCATCCGCCGTGGCGACATGCTGTTTCGCACCGGCGGTGAAGAGTTTGTGGTGCTGCTGCCGCGATCGTCGGCCGAAGACGCGCTGCGCGTGGCCGAAGACCTGCGCAGCCGCGTGGAGCAGGCCGAGCTGCTGCCACAACACCCCTTGACCGTGAGCATTGGCGTGGCCATGCAGCGGGTGGCACAGGACGCTGACGACTGGGTGCTGGCGGCCGACCAGGCCCTGTACGAAGCCAAGCGCGCGGGGCGCAACCGCGTCGTCATGGCGGCCTGATCGGCGTGGGGCGTGCGCCCCGCAAATGTCTCGCTTGCGTCCGGTTTGTGTCCGACCGGTGTCCGGCCTGCGCCCGGCTTGTGCCAAGCCCGTGCCCGGCCGGGCGCTGCCCTAAGATGCGGCCACCGCCGGGCCTGCACACCGCAGCCCCACCGCCCCGCAAGAGGGTGGCGCCCGCAAGGAGACATTGCCCATGGCCCCTGTTTCAGGCGCACCACGCGCCGGCCGTTCGCTGGCAGACACGCCCGCCCGCCCGGCGGTGATACAGCAGTCGCACGAGCGTTGTGCGGCGCTGGGTTTGTCGCGCATATCGCGGCCCGAACACGTGCCCCTGGCGCGCGCCGACCTGGCCGTGGTGCGTGAACGCAACCAGCGCCTGCACGTGCACGCCGCGCCGGTGATGGCCATGCTGTTTGACCAGATTGCCGGCACCCAAAGCATGGTGGTGCTGTGCGACGCCACCGGCACCATCATCCATTCGGTGGGCGACGACGACTTTCTTTCGCGTGCCGCCAAGGTGGCCCTGCAGCCGGGTGTGAACTGGGCCGAGCAGAGCAAGGGCACCAACGCCATCGGCACCGCGCTGATGGAAGAAGCCCCCACGCTGGTGCATGCCGAAGAGCACTACATGCACGCCAACCACTTTCTCACCTGCTCGGCCACGCCCATTCTTGACCCGCGCGGCAACATCCTGGGCGTGCTTGACGTGACGGGCGACCACCGCAGCTACCACCCGCACACCATGGCGCTGGTGCGCATGTCAGCGCGCATGATTGAAAACCACTGGCTGGGCGACGACTTTCGCCACGCCATGCAACTGCACTTTCACAGCCGGGTTGACTTCATCGGCACGCTGATGGAAGGCATCGTGGCCATCACCTCTGAAGGCCGCATCGTGGGTGCCAACCGGGGCGCACTGGAGCAACTGGGTTTGTCGGGTGCGGCACTGCGCAGACAAAGCCTTGAGTCGCTGCTGGGCGTGGGCGTGGCGGCGCTGGTAGACCGCTTCCGCTCGCCGCTTTCGCAGGCCCTGCAGGTGCGCACGCCCACCGGCCGCCCGCTCTTCCTGCAAGCGCGTTTTGACTGGCCGGTGTGGCGTGACATCACGCAGCGTGGTGCGGCGCCCGTGCACGCGGCGCCCCTGCACGCAGTGCCCCTGCAAACCGCAGCGCCGCACAGAGCGCCAAACACGGCGCCGGGCGGCACGCCCGCCGGTCTGGACGCCGTGGACACTGGCGACGCCCAGGTGGCCGCGCTGGTGCACAAGCTCAGGCGTGTGGTGGACCACGGTGTGCCGGTGCTGGTGCAAGGCGACACCGGCACCGGCAAGGCCTGGTTGGTGCGTGCGCTGCACCAGCATTCGGCGCGGCGGGCCATGCCGCTGGTGCAAGTGGCCTGCGCGGCACAAGCCAGCACCACGGCAGGCCCGGCGCCCAGCGTGCAATGGCTGGCGCGCAAGCTGCAGCAAGCGCAGGGCGGCACCCTGTGGCTGGCCGACGTGGGTGAACTGCCGGCACCGCTGCAGGCCGCATTGCTGCAGGTGCTGCAGACGGCGCAGTTCACGCCCCCGGGTGGCGACACACCCGTGGCACTGGACGTGGCCTGGGTCTGCACCACGCGCCGGCCCTTGCAAGGCGGCGGCTTTGACGCATCGCTGCTGCACCACCTCAGCGGCCTGGCCGTGACGCTGCCGCCACTGCGCCAGCGCACCGATCTGGCCACGCTGGTGCGGCGCCTGCTGCCGGCCTGCGGCGCCACGCCCAGCACGTGCGTGGCCGATGCGGCCCTGGCCCTGCTGGCGGCCCGCACCTGGCCGGGCAACGTGCGGCAACTGCGCAATGTGCTGCGGGCGGCGGTGCTGCTGGCCGGGCCAGGGGCCGACGTCTTGCCACAGCATCTGCCTGAAGACGGCCCCCAAGCCGGCCCGCACGCTGCACACGACGCCGAACATGTGGCCCCACCCACCGCAGCCTCTTTGCAAGACCTGGAGCTGGCGGCCGTGCAGGCGGCGGTGTCGGCTGCCGGTGGCAACATTTCGGTGGCGGCGCGGCAACTGGGCGTCAGCCGCAACACCGTCTATCGCAAGCTGCGGCGCAAGGTTTAGGGCTGCGGCGGCGCGGTTTTTGCCGCCCGGCTGCCAGCGCCGCCCAGGTCAGGCGTGCCACCCCGGCAACGCAATTTGCCCCGGGGCGATCACGCCGCCCGCCGGTAGGTCAGCAGCCGCCCTTTGTAGGCCGGCACTTGGCCCAGCGCCGGGTGGTCCAGGCGCACATCCACCAGGTCAAAACCGTCGCCTGCCATGCGGCGCGTAAAGCCGGGCCGGTTGCTGCGATCGGGGTCCACGATCCACACCTCAGCGGCGGGTGCGGCGTGGCGGTGGATGAAGCCGGCCAGTGCCACGCTGGCGTCGCGGTCATACAGCACGTCGCTGCCAACGATCAGCTCATAGCGGCCCTGCACGGCGCTGTTGGGCCGCGCGCCGGCCGCACCCGGCGTGGCGACGTGGGCCCAGGCGCCGTGGCGGTACTTCATGGGCGGCAGGCCGTTCAGCCGCAGGTTGGCGCCCAGAAAGCGTGCCGTCAGCGGGTGGCAGTCGCTGGCGGTGATGTCGGCGCCGCGCCGGTGGCCCACCAGGCTGGCCAGCGCCAGGCCGCAGCCGATTTCCAGGATGCGTTCACCGGGGCGCAGCACACGAGCGGCCATGCGCGCCGCCAGCAAGGCGCCGCTGGGCCACAGCAGGCCAAAGAGCGGCCAGGTGGCCGACGAGATGCCCAAGCGCTGGGCCGTGCCCAGGGGGTCACTGAACTGCTCGCGGTCCAGCAGCGAGCGGATCACCAAGTCGGCCGCCCCTGCGATGGCAATGCATTCTTGTTTGGTCTGGTAGCCGGGCATGGCCGGTAGCTCTCAGGGCGCGGAGCCGGGCTGCGGGCTGCGGGCTGCGGGCGGGTGTGGGTGGGTTCCGAGTATGCGCTGCGGGGCGTGTGGCGCCATGCCCGAAGGCCATGGGCACATCCGGCGCGATGGGCTCCGGCCGCCTGCAAGCTGACCATGCACGGCGCCCTCGGCGGAACGCACAGGCGCACTGCGAAAGTTCGATCTATATAGTCGTCGGTTCACGTCACTGTTGAGGCACGGCACATGCGGGCTCTTTTGTCTACTCAACCGTTCGACGTGCGACGTGGCAGTCGCGCACCGAGTTTCTTTCGCTTTTGTCTGAACCGATGTTTGCCTGTCGGTGCGGCCGTCCTCATGACCGCCTGCGGCGGGGGTGGCGGCGGGGATTCCCCAGGCTCGCAGACCCCAGACGGGGCGGCCGTCGCCTACGGGACCAACCCCTACACCCAGCAGGTCCCGGCAAAGTCCCTGACGCTCGCCGTCGAGGTCGACAGCGCCCGTGCGGTCACGCAGCGTGTCACAGCAACGCAGGGCGGCATCCTGCGGGCCACGGGTGCCGACGGTGCGACCTTCGAGCTCACGGTGCCCGCCGATGCGCTCGCAGCGGACATTGAAGTGACCATGACGCCGGTAGCACGCTTCACCCAGCTGCCTTTCAACCGGCCTGACGCCGCCACGGCATGGGGGGTCCAGCTGGAGCCCTCTGGCACGCGCTTCCTGAAGTCG